>JADHRO010000052.1 GCA_016777395.1 Chitinophagales bacterium
GCATAAAAACATAAGCAGCTTTGTAATCTTCAAATGCTAAGTCTAAGCGATAATCTTCATCTCTAGTGTTGTCTCCCTGCTCCTCAGACTTAACCGGCACAGCTTGACTAGAACCTAAAGAGTTGTAATTTCTTACTTGTACACCTTCACTGTCATAAAAAGTGTTACCATCTCGATATCCGACAATTGAACCGCCTGTGGTTCCATCACTTGTGTAAACAGCATAGTCATCGCCAATGTTAGCCGGTTTGTTATCCAATCCAAACTCTGAAGCGGTCAATGAACCAAAAACAGAATAAGGGTCTTGTAAGACCTTTTGATTTGCATCAAATCTATCCACTCTGAAGCCTAGTCTAAAAGTAAGATCCTTCAGTTGAAACTTATCCTCGATGTAACCAGCAGCATATATCGGTGTAAACGGCGCAACCGGTCTTGTTTTGACTCCATTTTCATCCGTCTTATTCCAGAAGTCTTCAAAACTTACATTTCCTGATGTTCTGTTACCATATACATCATAACCCCGATAACTACGTCCAACGGGTGTAGTTCCATTGTACAAAACCCCGATTAGCTCATCAGGGCTAAAATAGTTAATATCAAATGCTTCCAAAGGAAAACTAGATACATTTATAAATTCATTATCAGCTACACCATTTGCTGCCCTGAAATTTTCATCAAAATACGATTGAACACGATCTCCATCTTCATTAAACGGTACGCTTTCATATTCATAGAAAATTGAATCACTAAAATAAACTGGCGCTCCTGCAACAGGCGTTAGTACCCCGTTGTTGTAGAAAAATGGATTGTCTGTATCAAATTCTAAATGATTATTCACATTGGCATTGGCTGCATCCCATAGCGAGAGCGGAGAAACCGCATATTTTCTCATCACTCTGTGTTCATACTCCACACCAAAAGTAAGTGAATGCTTGTTTCTACTTTCCGCACCTGGCTTCAAAATATCAAAACCTGAATTAATTTGAAATCTATATTTCTCGTCATCATTATCAGTTCCAGTTCCATTATATTGGCGACCTGTGTTATACCAAATATTGTAAGGGATTTCAGCTCTTTCTCCATTTACTAGTGATTGAGTGGCTTGCAAATCAGCAATACCTCCAGCTACATAATTCTGTCCATTTGCACCCGGAGTACCTAGTAAATCATAATAAGCAGAAGTGAAATTCGCTCCCTGTTGATTAACATCACTTGGAGTAAAATAAACAGCCGTATCAGAATAATTGCTCAATTCCCAAAATTCTTCATCCGCATTTGGAGAGAAAACCGGTGCTCTATCTACATCAAACTTCCCAATATATCCATAAGCCCAATAATCGTCACCATGACTATCATCTTCATATTCCCTTTTATATTTTTCGAAATCAAATTGCAATTGATAAAAGGCATTTTGAATAGCTCCTTGTCTTTGACCTTCTTCTAAATTTTTATTGAAGTTTTGAGTGAATCGAATGAATGTTTTGTAATTCTGCTCGATATATAATGGGTTATTTTCAAAGTTCAATAAAGAATATTGCTCAATCCATCTATGGTAATATTTGTAATCCATATTTCCCCCAATAGCCAAATATTTACCATTTCCTAGTCTAAAATCTAATTTACCATTAAACCTTGCTTGATTATCTACTGTATTTCTTTTTATATTATTTACCTCTAAAGAGTCAAATGTTAGTTGCTCCGATCTTACAATTAAGTTACCTTCTTCATTGAGCGCTAATGGAGTTTCTTGAAGACTTGTAAACAAATCATCTTTCACTTTATACATATCTACAGCAGCAGGTCTTGAATCTTTTTGTCTTTGGTATTCTCCATTCAATGAGTAACCAATAACTGTTTGACCAGCATCGTTTTTAACTAAGGGACCCGAGAAATTAACATTCACAAGATCAAACCTCCACCTATCCAAAGATGACTGAGCTTCCACTCCACCTGTGAGTTTCTTAGCTCCCCCTTTCGTAGAAATATTAATTACTCCAGAAGTTGAATTACCAAACTTAGCGGATACACCACCAGTAATAATATCTATTTGTTCAACAGCAGAAACAGGAAGATTCACGTTACCACTCACACGAATTCCATCTACATAATAAACTACAGCATCGCCTCTACCCCCTCTAATATTAATTCCGCCACCTTTATCTGATTGCTGAACACCGGCAGTGGTTGATGCAATATTCTGTATATTTCTTGTAGGCAAATCAGCAATATCCTCTGCTGTAACTGTATTTTTGGATGAGGTTTCACCTGCATCAATTAATGGCACCTTGTATTGAATCACTACCACTTCTTCTATTATTTGTTCTGAAGGCGATAATTTTTTGTCCATATAAGTGGTCTGGTCATTCTTAACTACAACTCCCACTTCACGAATGGTCGTGTATCCTATATTGGAAAACTGCACATCATACTTTCCAGGACTTAAGGGTTTAACTGAATAAAACCCATCAAAATCGGTAGTAGCACCAACTCCTGTAGGCGAACCATTCTCAACAATTGCAACCGATGCAAATGGAACACCTTCACCATTCTCATCCGTAATCTTACCACTAATCTCTCCACTCTGGGCAAATAAGCCTAAGGAAAGCAAGGAAAACATGAGTACTAAAAAATAATTTTTCTGCATATTAGATTGTTTAACATTATTTTAACAACACGCCAAAGTTAAATAAATTTCTAAGAAACAAAACCCATTTATTTGTCAAAGTTTTTAAGTTTTATTAACAATTTTAGTAAAGAACAATTTTTAAGGCAATGCGGTAAGAATTTTTTGGCTTAAAATTTCGGCCAATCTAATTTTTGATTGTCTTGTCCATCCGGCAACATGCGTAGAGAGTATAACGCACCCTGATAGGTTAAATGCATTGATATAAGCCTTCTCTTCAGCAGAATAGCTTTGGATTTTTTCATTATCAAAAACGTCCAAACAAGCACCTTTTATTTTTGAACTTCCCAGGGCCTTCAATAAGGCATCCTTGCAAACAACTTTTCCTCTTGAAGTATTTATCAGGTAAAAATTCTTTTTCATCTTATCCACAAAAGAATCATTCAAATAGTGATGTGTTTCTTTATTGTAAGGCACGTGAAAGGAAATGATATCTGCTTTTTCTTGAAGCTCATCTAAACATACTCCCCTTGCAAAATCATTAATTTCAATGTTTGCATATTTATCATAAAATAAAGTCTCCACGCAAAAACCGCTTATTTTTTTTGCTAAAGCTTGTCCAGTATTTCCAAAGCCAATAATACCAACCGTCTTCCCCATTAACTCCTCTCCTCTATTTGCTTCTCTATCCCAGTTAAATTGGACCACATCACGGTGGGCTCGATTTAAGTTATTGAACAAGGCGAGTAACATGCCTATGGCATGCTCTGCTACTGCATCTCGATTTCCCTCTGGCGAATTAATAACGAGCACTCCGCTTTTTTCTGCTGCCTTCAGATCTATTATTTCCAATCCGCTTCCCAATCGACCAATGACTTTAAGTCTGGTCGCTTTATTCAAAAAGTTTTTTTCGATTGTTATTTTGCTATTAATAACCAAGATTTCAAAGTCCTTAATCATCGACTCCACTTCTTTTTGGTTTATTTTTGGCAAATAGGTGCTTGAGATTCCTGCCTTGTCAAATTTCTCCAACAATATCGGGTGCACATGATCGGTGATAAGTGCTTTCATTAATTATACAATTCTAAGATGTTTGCCAAATTAATCAAACCGTCTAGTGAAACTTGCTCTGGACGAAGATTAAAGACCTCGAGCGCCTTGACCTCGTCGTTATTAATATATTGTTTCAAACTATTTCTCAAGGTTTTGCGTCTTTGATTAAATGCAAGTTTTACCATAGTTTTAAAAAATACAGGGTTTACCGCGAAGTCTGTTTTTCTTCTTTTCATTACCATAACTCCACTCATCACTTTTGGAGGAGGATTAAAGGCTTCTCTTGGCACGTCAAAAAGATAAGTAGTTTCGTAAAATAATTGAGTAAGCACAGTTATAATACCAAACTCCTTACTCCCCTCTTTTGCACAAATTCGTCGCGCCATCTCTTTTTGAAACATTCCGAGCATTACGGGAACGGTTTCTTTGTTATCAATGATTTTAAAGACAATTTGAGAAGATATGTTGTATGGGAAGTTGCCAACTACAGCAAAGGGCTCATCAAAAAATTCTTTAAGAGAGGCTTGTAAAAAGTCTGCCTGAATAATTTCATCTTGCAAATCAGGGTATTCCTCCTTTAAATGCTTTACCCAACGAGAATCAAATTCAACTAATTTATATTTCTTTTGTTCCTGTAAATATCCACTCAATGCACCGGCACCTGGCCCAACTTCCAATAAAGGCAGACCCTGCGTATTTTCCAAAATAGATTCATAAATTTGGGTTAAAACGTAATCGTCTTTCAGGAAGTGTTGCCCTAATGATTTATTTAAATGGATGTGCTTATGTTTTGCCAAGTATTCTTATTTAGGTGACAAATATTGCTATTTTTGCAGACTATTTAAGGATTTCTATGGAACATTTTAGCATTAGCAACAAATTAGACAGTAAAACGGCGAACACTATTTATTTTCTTTCAAACCTGAAAGCAAAAAATAATCTAGATGCATATCAAGTAAAAGCGATTAAATCAGCCAAGGATAAAAACTTCTTTCACTTTACTAATGAAAAGGGTACAACGGTAATTGTGAAAGCTGAAGAGCAATTGGAAAAGTGCAGAAAAAGTGGTGAGCAGTTATACAAATTAGCAAGTGGATTAGCCCTCCAAAATTGGAATATAAACTCTACAGCGAGTAAGGAAGGACTTTTCGCTTTTATAGAGGGTATTGGACTCTCTTCGTATGCATTTGAAAAATACAAAGCCAAAAAAATAGCAAAAAAGATAAACCTTCATACAACTGATATCGCGAAAGCTGATATGAATGAATTAGTAAACATTATAGCATCAACATGCATTGCGCGAACTTTGGTTAATGAGCCGCATAGTTTCCTGAATGCCCAACAATATTCGAAAGAAATCAAGCGCTTAGGTAAACAATATGGGTTTAATTTAAAAGTTTGGGAAAAAGAGCGAATTATAAAAGAAAAAATGGGAGGAATACTTGGTGTGAATAAAGGAAGCATCCAAGAACCGACATTTAACATCCTTGAATACAAATCAAGCAAGGCTGTTAATAGTCAGCCAATTGTCCTTGTAGGTAAAGGAGTCATGTATGACACAGGAGGACTAAGCCTCAAGCCTACGGCCAACAGCATGGATATGATGAAGAGCGACATGGGTGGTTCTGCTGCTGTTGTTGGTGCATTCTGCGCCATTGCTGGACAAAACCTACCGATACATGTTATCGGTTTGATACCTGCTACAGATAATCGTCCAGGCTTAGATGCAATTGCACCTGGAGATGTACTTACTATGTATAGTGGAAAAACGGTCGAGGTTTTAAATACGGATGCCGAAGGCAGGTTAGTGCTAGCTGATGCCTTGCACTATGCAAAAAAACTGAAACCTGAATTCGTAATTGACTTGGCCACCTTAACAGGGGCAGCAGCCAGAGCAATAGGCCCTGCCGGAGTAGCTTGCATGGGCAACGCCTCAGATACCTTGAAAAATCAGTTAAAACAAAGCGGTGAAGCTGTTCATGAACGTTTAGTTGAGTTTCCGATGTGGGAAGAATACGAGACAATGCTTAAATCTGAAATAGCAGACATCAACAACCTTGGAGGAGCCTTTGCTGGTCAAACAACCGCTGGAATGTTTTTACAGCACTTCGTTGACTATCCATGGATGCATATTGATATTGCAGGAGCTGCATTTTTGAAATCTCCAGACTCTTACAGAGGAAAAAATGGAACAGGAGTAGGAGTTCGTTTACTTTACAATTTCATCAAGAATAGAACCAAGAACTAATGCAAGATATAAAACCAAAAATAGGGATAACGATCGGAGACATTAATGGTGTAGGTCCAGAGATTATTATTAAAATGCTCTCGAATGAAAAGATTTACCAATATTGCACACCCGTGGTCTATGGATCTACAAGAGTTTTATCACATTACAAGAAGTTATTAGACAATACTAAATTTAGATATAGCAAACTCACCGATTGGTCTAAGCTTATGGAAAAGCAGACAAATGTAGTTAGTACTATTGATGAAATACCCGTCATTGAAGTTGGCGAGGAAACAGAAATTGCGGGTCAATATGCATTAAATGCAATAGACAAGGCATTGGTTGATTGGAAAGATGGAAAAATAGATGCGATTCTCACGGCTCCGATTAACAAAAGTACAGTAGCAAAGGCAGCAGAAGGCAAGTTTTCAGGCCATACGGAATACATTGCAGCATTCACAGGTGCAGAGGATAGTATTATGATTTTATTTGCGGAAAACCTACGACTAGGCTTAGTGACTAACCATATACCTGTAAATGAGATTTCTAGTAAATTGACAAAAATCATTGTGCAGAATAAAATTGAGCAACTAAATAAATCCCTTATTAAAGACTTCTTTATCAACAAACCCAAGATTGCTGTTTTATCATTAAATCCGCATGCTGGAGATAAAGGACTTATTGGTTCTGAGGAATTAGAAATACTTATTCCTGCTATTAATCAAAGTTACAGGAATGGGATTTTAGCATTAGGACCCTATGCTGCTGATGGCTTATTTGGGTCAGGAAACTACAAAAACTTTGATGCTATATTAGCTATTTATCACGATCAGGGTTTAGCTCCGTTTAAAGCACTTACCTTTGATGATGGAGTCAATTATACAGGTGGGATAGACTTGGTACGAACATCTCCTGACCATGGCACAGCTTATGATATCGCAGGTAAAAACTTAGCATCTGAGCGATCCATGCGCAATGCTTTATTTGCAGCTATAGATATCTTTAAAAACAGATCTGAATACACGGAGATTACCGCAGATAAGCTGAAGAAAAGTAAAAAGCGGTATAAGGCCCGTAAAATGGATTAAATCTCTAACGAGCAAGCTTCGGAAATCGCATTCTATACTTTACACTAATTTTCCCCTCACTAATTCTTCTTAGTCTTTTTTGGAGTAACTTCTTTTTTAAGGGCTTCAGATAATCCACGAACAATACCCCTTCGATATGGTCATATTCATGTTGAATAACCCGAGCGGTGAGCCCATCAAAGGTCTTTGTATGTTCTTTAAACTCCTTGTCAAAATATTTGATGGTAATAGTGTCTTTACGTAAGATATCTTCTCGAATGTCAGGAATGCTCAAGCAACCCTCCTCAAAGGCCCATTCTTCTCCTTTTTCCTCTATTATTTCAGCGTTGATAAATACTTCTTGTATGCCATTCTCCTCTTCCCCTTCGTCCATCATTAAGGTACTATCAACCAAAAAAAGTCGAATAGATTTACCAATTTGTGGAGCTGCGAGTCCAACACCACTGGCATGTTCCATACTTTCTTCCATATGGCTAATCAATTCTTGTAATCCAGGGTAGTCTGCGTCAATTTCATCAGCGATTCGCTTTAAAACAGGATCTCCGTAAGCGACTATAGGTAGTATCATAACTGCGTTTTTTCCAAGTAAGTTTGAAGAATTATTGTAGCACTAATTTCGTCTACAATCTCTTTTTGCCGTCTCTTTTTCTTTTTCATTCCACTCATCAACATACTTTGTTTAGCCATTTTAGATGTAAATCTTTCATCGACCCAATGAATAGGTATGTGCGGGTATTGTTTCTCTAACTTTTTTGCAAATGATTCTATGTCATCTGCTACTTGTGATTTGGTATTATCCAAGTTCTTAGACTCACCAATCACAAAGGATTCAACTTCTTCGCTAGCCAAATAGTTCTTTATAAACGTAAATATTTCCTTATTTGGGACCGTAGGAAGCCCCGTACAAATGATTTGCAAGGGATCTGTCACAGCTACACCAACTCGACGTTTACCATAATCTATAGCTAATATTCTACTCATATAAAAAGTAAAAGGCTCCTATCAAGAGCCTTTATTTTAATCTATAAAATTTGATTGTAAGAATTAGGCATTAAATCTCTTTTAAAGCCAGATCCTATCCATTCAATATTATCTACTCATCACCTTTCTTGGCTTTCTTGGCAGCAGGCGCTTTCTCAGCCTTTGGAGCAGCCACTTTCTTGGCAGCAGGTGCTTTCTTAGGTGCTGCTTTTTTCTTTACAACTTCCTTAACAACTGCTTCTGATTGAACAGGAAGTACAGAAATATATCTCCTGTTTCCTTTCTTGGTAGAAAAGGTAACTAAACCAACATCTTTTGCGAACAAAGTGTGATCTTTCCCCATACCCACTCCGGTACCCGCATGGAATTTCGTTCCTCTTTGACGGACTAATATATTCCCAGGAATAGCTGTTTGACCTCCAAACAATTTCACTCCTAATCTCTTACTTTCCGATTCACGTCCGTTCCTAGAACTACCTTGACCTTTCTTGTGAGCCATTTTTTTTTATTTTTTATTTTTCTTACGAAATTTTTTCAATAGCTACTTTGGTCAAATATTGTCTATGACCGTTTTTCACTTTATATCCTTTTCTTCTTTTCTTTTTGAAAACGATTACTTTATCGCCTTTCAAATGTTCTACAATCTTCGCAGAAACCTTTGATTTCAATGTCGGCGTACCTACACTTACTTTATCACCGTCAGCTTTGAACAAAACTTGGTTAAATTCAACCTTATCGCCTTCATTACCTTCAAGACGGTGAACAAATATTTGCTTACCTTCTTCTACTTTAAATTGTTGTCCAGCTATTTCTACTATTGCGTACATTTCTCTTTAATTTTGGCTTGCAAAGGTAAATGTTTTATTTTTAAAAGGAAAATGTTTTCTTGAAAAAATTGCGAGTTTATCACACTCAAAAATATTCCCATTTCAAATCCTTCATCAAACTACTCCCGATACCCACCAATGCTAAACATTAATAGACTCGTTTACGATAAAAAACAAAGCCATTTTTCTCTCTTAAAAGCTCCAATTGAGGATACATTTCCAAATACTCATCTTTTCGATCTATTTTAGAAACAAAATAAACAGCCTCCTTAACGTATTCATTTAACAAGGTTTCTGTTGAAAGAGGTTTTAAATCATGAGATTTCTCCCCATAAAACAAGGGTGCGTAACTTTTAAATCCCAAAGTCTGAATATAACACTCTTCAACTGCCTTCTCTTTGTAGAATTCTATCGCCGCATCTTGCGTATATTTCTCAATTCGAGGTGTAAACAAAATTACCACCAATTGAATGAGCATACAAGAACTTATAAACAACGTAGCGACTCCTATTCGCAAATTCCTTAATGCAAACATTACCCCTGCAAAAATTAATACGAAAATGTAACTCAGCCCATAAATCGTATCGTAATACGACCAATAAACCTGTGCTTTAAGATTTGCAATAGCGAAAGGGTCCTTTCCGTTTATCATCCCTACAATTACATCCGTATTAAGCCCTAGCACCGGTACAAGGGCAATAGCTACCCCCCAGACAACCCCAATAAACAAAAATAATGTAGCATGATACCATCGCCACTTTCTTTCCCCTTCCAGCAAGTAATAGATAAAGTATGTAGCAAAAAATGTAATCGGGAAATAAGCCAGAGAAGAGTAATGGATAACCTTCGTTTGTACCAAACTAAACACGAGTAAAATCACTATTAGTAAGCTTAGCATCCATTTTTGAAAATTTTGCAACAAGTGAGTGGCAAAATCATGCTTCTTTAAAGCACCAAACATAAAAACAGAAGCTGGAAAGCAGCCGAACAACAAAACCAAGAAATGGTAAAAAAATGGACCACCGTGACCCGCATCAGCTGTTGTAAGTAAATCGATGTGCCGTTGCAAAAACCCATCCATGAAAGCAGGTCCATGAACATACCACTCCAATCCATACCAAACAAAAATCGTTGCCAAACAAATTATCCCGAAATAAACCATCTCCCACAGATTATTTAATCGCTTAAAACGACTTAAAGTAAAAAGCATGAGATAGGTCAAAGAAAAAAGAATCAATCCCACTGGACCTTTGGTAAGAACTGCCAAACCGATGAATAAGCCTGCATAGAACACCGCTTTATTCCGAATTTTTCTTCGTCTCTTTTTAGCAGTAAATTCATCATTCTCAGTTAATTTACTTGCGAAATAAATTCCTGTAAAAATAAAGAGATTGAATACAGGGTCTATTAAAGCCGATTTGAAGTAGAAATGAGGCAAGAAAGAAGAAACATATACAAGCGCCCAAAGTGCTCCAAAATACTTGTCTTTAACTCGCTTACCAATAGCAAGCAAAGTGAGCATGGTAACAATACCGATAAGCGCATTAGGTAGCCTTGCAGCAAACTCATTAACACCAAAAAACTTCATACTAATCACCTGCAACCAAATAAAAAATGGTGGTTTCTCAGCAAATGCTTGATAATCGATTTGAATTTGAAGATAATTACCAGAAATTAGCATTTCTCGCGCGGACTCTGCAAAATTGATTTCGTCCCAATCAAATA
>JADHRO010000053.1 GCA_016777395.1 Chitinophagales bacterium
GTCAAGGCGGAGCAGGAGGTAATGGAGGTCGAGGTAGAGACGGCGCGAATGGCGTGAACGCTCATCTTGTAGTTGACGGGGTCAGCTCAAATCCTAGTACTTCGATTCCTAATTTCCCAATTGTGTCTATAAACTATAATAATGCAAAAGCTTGTATTTATAGTGAAATTAGTTTGAGTAAAGATGGGCCTAATAGTTGGAATATTCCTTTACCTTATGTCAATGACTTAAGTGATAGTCCGGCGCCATTAGTTACTTCATCTTTTTCAAATGGAGATAATGATGTATTGGTGTACAGCACAACTCCAGGTCAAGTAGTCAATCTTCAAATCGGTGGAGCAACATTTAACAGTTACCTGAGAATTGCGGATGTTCAACGCGCATTGCCATCTTTGACAGTATCGCCTGCAAATACGACTTGTATAAACTCTTCCATAAATTTAAGTGCAACGTCATGGGGCACAGAAGTTGAATATGATTGGAGGATTTATCAAGGTACAGATGTCGATAATCCTTCCTTGTCGCCTTCAACGATAGCAGCACCAACCTTCGATCTAAATGGATTGCCCTCGGGTTTATACACTGTTCGTTATAAAGTTCGTGAGATTTGTTGCGGATGGTCCATTCCTATTTATGATACTATTCGTATCATTGACGAGCCTATAGTTTATCAAGTTCAAGGTGGAGGTGGCTATTGTCAAGGATCCTCTGGAGCGCCTGTGAATTTATCTGGATCTCAGAATGGAGTGAGTTATACCTTGATAGTCAATGGGCAGCCCATTGAGACGGTTTTTGGAACAGGAGCCCCAATTAGTTTTGCTGCTCAACCCTTGCCTGGTAACTATGCTATAATTGCTCAGAGTTCTTCCAATTGTATCAGTAATATGCAGGGTACAGTCAATGTGTTTATTCATCCAAACCCAAATGATCAGGATGTATTGGGAGACCCATTTATTTGTAGTTCAGGAAGTATTACCGCGACATCATTAGTACTGGATAATAGCGAAATAGGAATTAATTATCAATTAATCCTGAATGATACGATTCCTATGGGTGTTCCTATTCCGGGAACAGGCTTTGGAGTTTCTTTTGGAAGTCAGTCCTTGAGTGGATCGTATACCGTATTAGCGACAGCTAATGCTTCAGGTTGCTCTCGCTATTTAACAGATACGGTTAATGTACAATTGATAAATGGGCCTACGGCATTCAATTTGCAGGGAGGTGGTAGCTTTTGTGCGGGTTCTCAAGGGGTAAATATTGATCTGAGTAATTCAGATATTGGAGTAAACTATCAACTGTTTTGGAATTATACGGTTCCTGTTGGAGCCGCTCAAATTGGCACAGGAAGTTCATTAAGTTTTGGAAATTATAGTTTGGAAGGGACCTATACGGTGATAGCTGCAGATAATCTAGGTTGTGAAAATACAATGATTGATTCCTTGGATGTAGATGAATTAAATCCTCCTGCATTCCAAACCGTGCTAGTCAATCAATTGGATTGCTATGGTGATTCTACCGCTTCAATAACGGTAAACGCTACTTCATTCAATGGAGGACTAGCGTATGTTTTAAATAGTGATACCAGTGCATCAGGAGCATTTGTAAATTTACCTGCGGGCAATTATTTACTGACTATCCAAGATGATAGTTTATGCGCAGACATCTATCCAGTAACGCCAATAGTGATTGTTGAACCAGCTGAGTTGGTTATCGGCTTGGAAGCGATTAATGACGTACTATGCTTTGGAGCTAATCAAGGTGCTATTGGAGTGAATGTTAACGGAGGTACTCCATTGTATACTTATTCTTGGACGAGCACGAATCTTGGATTTTCTTCATCCAATGAAGACATTTCTAATCTTGAGGGAGGGACTTATAACTTAGATGTCATTGATCAAAAAGGATGCACGGCATCGGATACCTTTATTGTCAACGCGCCATCTTTTGATTTGTCTGCGAGCATTACGACAACAGATGTATTGTGCAGTGGCTTAAATACAGGTGAAGCTGTGGTTAATGCATCAGGTGGAACACCTTCTTACGAGTATTTGTGGCATACGAATGATACTGCACAAACCATAGTTGGCTTGAACCCAGGTGTGATAAGTGCGACGATAACGGATGCAAACGGATGCTCTACTTATGTTTCTGATTCAATTAATGGACCTGGTGCGGCACTAACAATAAATTTAATAAAACTATTTGATGTTGGTTGTTTTGGGGACAATGATGGGCGAATTGAAACTGCTATTATTGGAGGAACTCCGCCATATTCAGTTACTTGGTCACCAATAGGAGATACTGCACTTACGGTTTCGGATTTGCTTGCAGGTATATACACAGTCACGGTTACTGATGATAATGGATGCATAGCAACAAGGACTTTTCAAGTTAGTCAACCAAGTGAATTACAAATTGGAATTGCTCCAACACAACCGGGTTGTCCAGGTGAACAGACCGGACTAGCTTCAGTTGGCGTCAATGGAGGAGTAGCTCCATACAGTTATGTATGGAATACTGCACCTAATCAATTTGGCATTGTTGCTACCCAATTGTTCGGTGATCAGTGGTATAGTGTAAATGTAACGGACAACAGCGGCTGTATTAAGGTTGATTCTGTTTTCATACAGAATCCAGATACGATGGAGGTCTCCGTTTTACCGGGTAATACAAGTTGTATTAGTGGAAATGATGGCTATGCCTATATAGAAGTTTCTGGTGGCTTTTTGCCATTCAGTTATGAGTTAAATGGCAATTATCAGACAGATAGTGCATTTAACAATTTAAGCCCTGGTAACTACTTTGTTGTTGTAGAAGATAATCAAGGTTGTGTGGCTAACACAGAATTTACTATTAGTCCATCTACGGCATTAGATGTCTTATTATTTGGATCAAGTTTGAGTGATTTTAATGTATTAGAAGAGCTTACAGTTGTAAGTGGAGAGCCTATTCAGTTGAATGCAGAATTACTCAATGAAACACCAAGTTCACAGGTGATAGAATACCTGTGGTATCCAGCTGCCGATGTGGACGTAAGCGCCTGTGATATCGATAGTCTTTGCGAGAATCCAAACACATCATTTACACAAAATGGGCAGTTGGTTGTTGAGGTTGTTGAGTTAGTAAATGGAGTAGGATGTTCCGCATTCGATACTTTAGATATTAAGGTTCGAACCGATTTCCCTGTATTCTTTCCTACCGCCTTTTCACCATATTCAGATGAGTTCAAAGTCGACTGTCTTAATGATTATTTTGAATTAAATGTTGCAGGTGCTTCAAATTTGAATGTCAAAATATTTAACAGATGGGGAGAGATGGTCTTTGAAAACTCAAATCAAACCAATGGACCAAGTAATCCAAAGATTTTGGATTGTTCAAATCCAAGAAATGCCTGGGATGGAACATTTAAAGGGGAACCGGTTCCAATGGGCGCCTACATATACCAAGTGGTTGCGACTATGTTTAATGGAGAGGAGAAATCGTTTAGCGGCTCGGTTACTATTCTTCGCTAAATCAATTGAATATAAATGGATTAATGAAATTTGATTTTAAAAATAATAATGCCATTTGTGATTCAACAAATGGCATTATTATTTGAATTAATCTCGAACAAAAGTCATTTTATGATTTCTAAGCCAAAGCAATTTAATTACCTTTGTGAATTAATTAATTCTCCATGAGTAAAAAAGTATATAACCCTTCTGAAATCGAAGGAAAATGGTATCAATATTGGATGGATAATCAAATCTTTCGTTCGGTTCCAGATGATAGAGAACCCTTTACGATTGTGATTCCTCCACCTAATGTCACAGGTATACTCCATATGGGGCATATTTTAAATAATACCATACAAGACATTCTAATCCGCAGAGCCCGAATGTTAGGTAAAAATGCGTGCTGGGTCCCAGGCACAGATCATGCAGCTATTGCCACTGAGTCTAAGGTTGTAAATAAACTGAGAGAGGAAGGTATTAGTAAAGGCGATATTGGAAGAGAGGAATTTCTGAAACATTGTTTTGAATGGAAAGATAAATATGGGGGAATTATTATCGATCAATTGAAAAAGATGGGCGCATCTTGCGATTGGGAGAGGGAACGATTTACTATGGAACCTTCATTAAATATAGCGGTTACAGAAATTTTCAATATTTGGTACGAGAAAGGTTACATCTATCGCGATTGGAAAATTGTAAATTGGGATCCTAAAGCGCAAACAACCTTAAGCAATGAAGAAGTAATTAGAAAGGATGTTCAATCGAATCTTTACTATGTTAAGTATAATCTTGTCGATAGCGATGAGTTCGTAACAATTGCTACAACTCGACCTGAGACTATAATGGGCGATACAGCTATCTGTGTTCATCCTGATGATAAAAGATATGCGCATCTGCATGGAAAGAAGGTAGTCGTGCCTATGGTTGATCGGGAAATCCCAATTATCTGTGATGAGTATATTGATATGGAGTTTGGGACAGGAATGTTAAAAGTAACTCCTGCTCATGATACGAATGATTACGAAATTGGGCAACGACATGCTTTAGAGACTATTGATGTGTTTAATGCAGATGGCACGATTAGTGAAGCCGGCAAAGTCTTTGTCGGAGAAGATCGATTTAAAGTCCGTAAAAAAGTCGCCAAGTTGCTTGAAGAGACAAAGCACTTGATTAAGACTGAGCAAATGACTAATAACGTTGGATACTCAGAAAGAAATGCGGATACTGTTGTAGAACCAAGATTAAGCTTGCAATGGTTTGTTAAAATGGATGAAATCGTGAAACCTGCATTAGCGCATGTGATGAACGATGATATTAAAATTATGCCCGCCAAGTTTAAGAATGTATACAAACATTGGTTAGAAAATATCAGAGACTGGCCTATTTCTCGACAATTATGGTGGGGACATCAAATCCCTGTATGGTATTTTGGAGAGGAGTTTGTGGTAGCAAAAGATGCTGAGAATGCGCTTGATAAAGCAAGAATTAAGTTTAATAATCCACAACTAGAATTGACGGATTTAAAACAGGAGGATGATGTACTGGATACTTGGTTTTCTTCTATGTTATGGCCTATTTCTGTGTTTGATGGGTTTGGCGCAGACAAAACAGAATTTAATTACTATTATCCGACAAATGTGTTGGTTACTGGTTGGGATATTATCTTCTTTTGGGTAGCAAGGATGGTCTTTGGGGGCTATGAATTTACTTCAAAATTTGTTTTGCCCGATGGTTCTGCGAGACCAATTGAAAAGCAAAAGCCATTTGAAGATGTATATTTCACAGGTATGGTTAGAGATAGCCAGCGAAGGAAAATGTCAAAGTCGCTAGGCAATTCACCAGACCCCCTAAAGTTAATGGACGATTACGGAGCGGATGGCGTGCGTTTTGGAATGATGAGCGTAAGTGCAGCAGGAAATGACTTGTTGTTCGATGAAAAATTATGTGATCAAGGTAAGAAGTTTTCAAATAAGATTTGGAATGCATTCGGACTGGTTAAGATGTGGGAGGAAAATGCGGTTGATAAGCAAAATGATAATACAAGCACATTTACATGGTTTGAAAGTAAGCTAAGCAAGACGATTGAAGATGTAGATAGTTCATTAGCTAGTTATAGAATTTCGGAAGCTTTATTAAGTTTATATAATTTTATTTGGCAAGATTTCTTTAGCACCTATTTAGAGTATGTAAAGCCTAATTATGGCGATACTCAGGATCAAGAAACATTGAAGAGGACGCTGAAGTATTTTGAGCAAGTTTTACAGTTATTACATCCTTTTATGCCATTCATAACTGAAGAGATTTGGCATGCAATGGATGCGAGGGCAGCGGGCGCATCTATTAATTTAACCACTTGGCCAAAAGCAGGTAATATTGATGCTGATGCCTTAGCTAAAGGAGAATATTCAAAGGAAATTATTTCTTCAATTCGGGATATCAGAAAGAAAGCTCAAATCAAAAATGCAGATAAATTAGCAGCCTTTGTATTGGCTGATAACCCATCCGTGTATGAAGATTTTATTGGTAAAATAGAGAAGCTTGGAGGATTAGAGTCAATTATAGTTTCGGAGTCCGAAGTTCCTGATGCACAAAGCTTTATTGTTAAAGGTCAGCAATTTTATATAGAATTGAATCAGGCAATTGATGTGGAAACTAAACGTTTGGAAATGGAGGAGGAGTTGAAGTATACCAGAGGCTTCTTAATATCGGTTCAAAAGAAATTGAGTAACGTTCGCTTTGTCGATAATGCTCCAAAAAAAGTGGTTGCTATGGAACGTCAAAAGCTCGAGGATGCTGAATCTAAAATTAAGTTATTGGAAGAGAGCTTGGCTAGGTTATAGTCAAATTTTAAAAATTAGAGTATTCAGAATAATTTATAAAAAGTGCTGATATAGTTCAAAGCAAACAATCAATAAGAAATTAGTTTTCAAATTAGTTCTTTATTTTTTTGATATTTCTCCATCACTTCATAGAAAAGCATGAATTAATCCAGCGAAATGCTTGATTTCCCACTAATTTTTTATATTTTCATTCAAGACTAAGCTACAACAAATGCAGAAGAATGAAAATAATCGAGATGGAGGGAGAAGAAAAATGCACTATTCTCCTAATCTATTATCATGCATCAACAATTCGATAGATAATCGTGTAATCGTTACTATTGAATATGCTTCAAGGGAAAGTGAACAGACGATTCGGCAGGTTGAACCGATGGCTTTAGTTTACAAAAATAGAAAAAGAAATCTGGTCGGTTGGTGTCATTTACGAGAAGATTGGCGGTCGTTTAGACTAGATCGTATCGATATGGTTAAATTACATACCACAACTTTTGATAAAAGAACTGATTTTGATATCACAGAATTCGAAAAGGATGATGAAATATTTGAAGAACAGCAACCTTCATAATATAACTAAATATTCAATAACTTTTTACTAGCAATTCGGTCGATTTTCCCATTAGCAGCAGCTTTAAACTGTTGAATAAAAAACACTTGTTTGGGTCGATGATACTTATCCAGATCGTCGAATATTTTTTGATTTAATTCATGCGATGCTCCTTCAATAATCAGGATGATTTGGTTGTTTAACTGTTTGTGCTTCAGGGAGCTAATGAAAAATCGTTCTTTAATAAAAGGTCTTAATTTTTCTTCAATTTGTTCGGGTATAATCTTTGAGCCGCCTGATTCAATGGCAAAATCTGATCGACCCAGCCAGACGAAGGAGCAGGACGAATTTAACTCGATTAAATCTCTCGTATGAATAGCTTCATCTTGTAATTGCGGGGCATGGACGATCATAGTTCCAATTGAAGACTGCGTAATGCTTATATCAGGTAGGCAGATGTAGTTTTTATCTTCACCTATTTTCCGAAGAGCAAAGTGACTAATGGTTTCAGTCATGCCAAAACTACTATATATATTAAGTTTAAGCGCTTCGAGGCTTTTCTCTAAAGCCATAGAAACTTTGCCACCTCCAATCAAAATTTGATCGATATTCTTTAATTTATCGGAAGTTTCTCGTAAGATTGTGGAAACTTGATAGGGCACAAATGCTGCAAACTTAAATTTTTCAGAGCAATCCATTAAAGGGTTAGCGGAGGGTGCTAAGATGTGTAAATCAAGCTGAGCATAAAATGCGCGCACAATCATCATCATCCCTCCAATATGCCGCGGCGACAAACATAACAGGGCGCTGTCACCTTTTGCCAATCCGAAAAAACTGACAGTCATTCGGGCACTAATAAGCATTTTTTCTTTGGATAAACGAATCTGCTTCGGCTTTCCTGTGGAACCTGAAGTGAAGACCAGTATGTAATCATCCTCATTTAACCAAGAAGCTATAAATTCCCAATACTCATTTTCCCAGTTTTCCCGATTACTTGAATATTGAGATTTTTCGATTAGATCTTGTGCAGTGTAAGTTTTCCCAAAGAGGGTTAATGTGTTGAAATTTTCCATCTTAATTAAGCAACGAAATTACTTATATTTGAATGAATTAAAAACTGGATGAGATATGAAAAATTTTCTTAAAATTTTCCTGTTGATTTTTCTTGTTATAAGTTCTTGCAAAGCTAAAAAGGCTGTAAGTGAGACAGCGGAGGGCGATGAAACAATAGAACTCCTTGATTTAGGGAATAAAATGCAATCTTTTCAAATTGGGGAGATAGATGAGCCCGTTAAAGAAGACTTGATGTTTGTCATAAAAGACCTTACCATTTTGGAAAAAAAGGTTGAAATTAAAGTGCAATACGGAGGTGGGTGTGTTAAACCACATGTTTTTGAATTGTACACTGACGGTGTTTTAGATAAAACGGGGAACATGGATTTTTACTTATTGCACAAAACCCATAGTGATTATTGTAAAGCACTTATCATGGAGACCTTAGTATTTGACCTAAATCCATTATATGATTTGCAATCTCAAAAATTAAAAACAATAAGAATTAACGATTTACGAAAAAACGATATGTATTAATGCAGATAGTTATTCATACCGATGGTGCGGCCCAAGGTAATCCAGGTAAGGGCGGTTATGGCGTTGTCCTGCAGTCAGGTAAACATTATAAGGAACTTTCACAAGGATTCAAATACACGACCAATAATCGTATGGAATTACTTGCGGTAATAGTAGCACTAGAAGCAATCAAGGATGGCGGCGCTAATGTTTTGGTAGTGTCGGATAGTAAGTATGTTGTTGACGCTGTCGAAAAGAAATGGTTGTTTGGCTGGGAGAAAAAAAACTTTGCAAAAAAGAAAAATCCTGATCTTTGGAAACGTTTTTTATCGGTTTACCGCAAACATAAGGTTGCCTTAAAATGGATAAAAGGGCATGCAGGACATCCCTTAAATGAACGTTGTGATGAGTTGGCAGTTCAAGCGGCAAACAGCGGCGATTTAATGGTTGATGAATACTATGAGCAGCATGAAAAACCCTAAGTTTTTACATTTTATATGAGCTGAAGTCCGAGTGCGCTTGGCTTGCTTCGATTTAAAGGTCAATGCGGGATGTTTGGATAAGTTATTCGCTTACAATTCTCAATAAAGTTGTATTTTTAGCGTAAATATTTGATATGATTAATAGAGGTATACTAGTTCTTATTGGCTTGATATTAGCAATGAGCGCATGTAAAAAAGATGATAAAGAAGCATCCAATAAACCGAATACTTCACAGACTTCAGATTGGATGCAAGATTTAATTGCACAATATCCGAATCAGGCAATTACTTTGAAGGATATCAGTATGCCTAGGGCACATGATGCTGGTATTTATGAGCTAAACACTTGTACTGGAGGTAATGCATGCAATACCCAAACGCAAGATCAGCCTATGGGGACAATGCTTGAGATGGGGGTTCGGGTATTTGATGTAAGACCAAGTCTTATTCAAGGCGAGTATTGGACCTACCATCGCAACTCATGTGGAGGTCTAGGTTGCGAAGGTGTAAGACTGCGAACGTTTTTGGAGGAAACTAGGATGTTTTTGGCTTCGCATAACGAGCTTGTGATTTTTGAACTGAATAACTTGTGTAATACCAATAGTCAAGACCTCGGTTTAATTGCCTTGTTTCAAGAAGTACTTGGTTCGAGCCTTTATACCATATCTACTCCATTGGCTGCTTCTTTTATCAGTACTCCGCTTGATGAAATTATTCCACTTTATAATAATGAAGGGAGAGTGATACTTTTATTTGAAGACTTAGATATTACTAATGATTTTACTGAACAAGGTATGTTCGGTTATGATTTCATTCCTATTAGTGGGTCATATTCTAATAGTCCTGATGTAGACCTTGTTGTAGCTGATCAACTACAAAAAATACAAAGTTTCAATCCAGCGTCTAATCGACTTTTCAAATTGAGTTATACGTTTACTTTAGATATTGCCAATCAGGTTGCGTGCCTATCTAACCCAGATGTTGCAAGCTCTATTAATGAAATTGCATTGGATGGAAGGGCAAGAATGACTTCAACAATCGATGCTTGGATTGCAAACGGTACAATCACCTCGGATAAGATTCCAAATATATTTTCGGTTGATTACTGCAATACCGCCGTGACTATGGAGTGTATAAGGCTCAGCGAGTTAAGTCTCAATGAATAATCGGATTAGATACGGGAGAAGTATAACTTTATTTGGATATTATGGCTAAGAAGCTTTTCAGGAATTTATTTTTACTAGTTTTCGTAAATCTTCTGGTTAAACCGCTATGGATTTTTGGTATTGATTTACAAGTGCAAAACACCGTAGGAGCGGAGAATTATGGATTTTACTTTGTAGTGTTTAATTTTTCTTTTCTGTTTCACATCATTCTAGATTTTGGCCTTCACCAATTCAATAATAAAGAGGTAGCTAAAAATCCTAGTTTATTACCTTCTTTATTCGGAAAGCTATTTGCCTTAAAAGGTATGATGGCTATTCTTTACTTTGCGTTTACTTTTTGTTTAGCGCTGGTATTAGGATATTCTTTTCTGCAGAAAAAAATGCTCTTTTTTCTTGCTATAAACCAGT
>JADHRO010000054.1 GCA_016777395.1 Chitinophagales bacterium
CAACTGATTTTCTAGACATAATTTATTTTTTAAATGGAAGACCCATTAGTTTTAATAATTCCATTGCTTCTTGATCTGTCTTGGCTGTAGTAACAATAGTAATATTGAAACCTCCAATCCTAGATACTTTGTCGATATCAATTTCAGGGAAGATAATTTGCTCAGTAATACCGAAGTTGTAATTTCCTCTTCCGTCAAAACCTTTGTTATTAATCCCTTGGAAATCTCTTACTCTAGGCAAGGCCACGGAAACTAAACGATCCAAAAATTCATACATACGTTCTCTTCGCAAAGTAACTTTAGCACCAATCGGCATATCTTCTCTCAATTTAAAATTTGATATTGCCTTCTTAGAAAGCGTAGCAACTGCTCTTTGACCTACAATGTCTGACATTTCTTTGACAGCAACATCAACCAGTTTCTTGTCACTGGTAGCGCCATTAACACCTTGATTCAAGGCAATCTTAACTATCTTAGGCACAGCCATGATAGATGAGTAGTTGAACTTTGCAGTCATAGCAGAGACAACTTCCTCATCATACTTTTTCTTTAAACGCGGTGTATAACTCATTATTCTATAATTTCTCCTGATTTAATAGAAACTCTATTCCATCCTTTTTCACCTTTTTCTCTTCTAATTCTTGTAGCTTTCCCCGACTTAGGATCAATTAAAGCGACATTAGAAATATGAATAGGCGCTTCCATTGGGATAATACCCCCATCTGGATTCTTTGCGTCTGGCTTAGTATGTTTTTTAACCATTTTTACTTTTTCTACAATCACCTTAGATGTTTTTGTAAAAACCGTTAAAACTTTTCCTGTTTTACCTTTATCATTACCAGTTAATACAATCACTGTATCACCCTTCTTGATATTAAATTTTGGTTCAAATCTATTCTTACTCATCTTCTTAATATTATATAACCTCAGGAGCTAGTGAAACAATCTTCATATAATCTCTGTCTCTTAACTCACGGGCAACAGGACCAAAAATTCTTGTACCTCTCATTTCCTCTTGAGGATTCAATAACACCACTGCATTATCGTCAAAACGGATATGAGAACCATCTTTTCTTTTAATAGACTTCTTCGTACGAACAACAACAGCTTTATGCACTGTACCTTTCTTTGCATTCCCATTAGGTAAAGCTTTCTTTACAGAAACTACCACTTTATCTCCTATGGACGCATATCTTCTTTTAGACCCCCCTAGTACTTTAATTACTAGTATCTCTTTAGCACCACTGTTATCAGCTACGCCAGCTCTTGATTCTTGTTGTAACATCTTATTTAGCTCTTTCTAAAATTTCAACTAATCTCCATCTCTTGTTTTTACTAAGAGGTCGAGTTTCCATAATCTTAACCACGTCACCTTCATTGCACTCATTAGTTTCGTCATGCGCCGTATACTTTTGAGTTTTCTTTAAAAACTTTCCGTACATCGGGTGAATAACTTTTCGTTCAACAGAAACGGTAATGGTTTTAGCCATTTTATTACTGCTTACAACACCAGTTCTGGTTTTTCTTAACTTTCTATCTACTGTTTCCATCGATCTTATTCGTTTTCAGAATTATTCAATTCTCTACTTCTCAACTCAGTTAACAACCTTGCGACATCTCTGCGCATTGCTCTAATCTGCAATGGGTTTTCAATAGCAGAAATTGCGTGGTTAAATTCCATCTTTTTCAATAGAACCTTGGTCTCACGACCTTTTTCTAACAATTCTTCAGTTGTCAATTGTTTGATATCTTCTTTATTCAGTGTCATAGCTTTCTTATTTAAGCTTCTACGTAATCTCTTCTTGTTACTACTTTCGTCTGAACTGGTAATTTCTGAGCCGCTAATCTTAAAGCTTCTTTAGCTACCTCAGCAGAAACTCCGTCTACTTCAAACATAATTCTTCCAGGCTTAACAACTGCAACCCATCCTTCAGGCGCACCTTTACCTTTACCCATTCTCACCTCTAATGGCTTGCTTGTATAAGGTTTATCTGGGAAAATTCTAATCCAAACTTTACCCTCTCTCTTCATGTATCTATTCACAGCAATCCTTGCAGCTTCAATTTGACGATTCGTAATCCAACTAACATCTAGTGATTTTAGTCCGAAAGAACCAAAAGATACTTCTGTACCTCTACCGGCATTTCCTTTCATTCTGCCCTTCTGCTGTTTTCTATACTTTACTCTTTTAGGTAATAACATCTTTCTCTAATTATTTACGCTTAGCAAATTTCTTCTTCCCTTTCTTCGCATTCGGATCACCTACGTTAGGAGACAAATCTCTTTTTCCTAGAACCTCACCTTTACAAATCCACACTTTAACACCAATTTTACCATATATAGTATTTGCTTCAACCAAAGCATAGTCAATATCCGCTCTAAGTGTTTGAAGTGGTGTTCTTCCTTGCTTATATTCTTCAGCTCTTGCCATCTCCGCGCCACCCAATCTTCCGGAGCAACGAATTTTGATACCTTGAGCACCCATTCTCATTGTAGAAGCAATAGCCATTTTTACAGCCCTTCTAAAATTAACACGACCCTCTAATTGCTTTGCAACGCTTTCTCCAACGATTGCTGCATCTAACTCAGGTCTTCTGATTTCTACGATGTTGATCTGCACATCCTTACCAGTTAATTTCTTTAACTCTTCTTTAATACGATCAACCTCTGAACCACCCCTTCCGATAATAATACCTGGACGCGATGTGTGAACCGTTACAGTAACCCTCTTTAAAGTTCTCTCAATGATAATTTTTGAAAGACCCCCTTTATTAATACGAGCATGTAAGTACTCCCGGATTTTCTCATCTTCCACTAGCTTTTTACCAGCGTCTTTGTCTGCAAACCAGTTTGAATCCCATCCTCTGATGATTCCTAGCCTATTCGATATTGGATTAATTTTTTGTCCCATTAATTTCGTTCTATTTTGAAACGCTTCTATAAAATTGGAGTGCAAATGTAAGGATTAAAATTGGTTATTTAAACCCTTGATTCATTTTTTTTGTATTTTTTTTATACACTTTTTCAATTGTTGTGGATACTTATTTTCATTCAAAAAAAATGCCTCCGTCAACAGGAGGCATCCCTTTTATCTTAAATCATACTTTATTCGGCTGCTGGCGCTTCCTCTTTAACAGGGGTTGCCACTTTTGAATCAACCACTAAGGTAATATGGTTAGAACGCTTACGAATTCTGTGCGCTCTACCTTGAGGCGCTGGTCTAAAACGTTTCAGCATTTTTCCACCATCAACCCAAATAGACTTAACGATTAAATCGTGATCTTCCGGTTGAGCCTCATTTTTTTGACCCCAGTTATTAACAGCAGATAATAACAGTTTCTCAATTTTCGGAGCTGATTCCTTGCTTGTAAACTTCAATACATTTAGTGCTTCGTTTACTTCCATTCCTCTAATCAAATCCGCTACCAACCGAGTTTTTCTTGTTGATGTAGGATTGTTTTTCAATTTTGCTACTGCTTCCATTTTTTCAATATTTAGATTTTTAGTTAAGCGATTTTCCAATCGGATAAACTATATCTTATTTAATTTTCTTCGATGAATGACCTCTAAATGAGCGAGTTGGAGAGAATTCACCTAATTTGTGCCCTACCATATTCTCCGTAACATAAACAGGAATAAATTTATTTCCGTTATGCACTGCAATTGTATGGCCTACCATATCTGGAATAATCATACTTGATCTTGACCAAGTTTTAATTACTGATTTTCTATCCGCCTCATTCATGACATCTACTTTTTTAAGTAAGTGATGAGCGATGTAAGGGCCTTTTTTTATTGAACGTGCCATATCTTATTTTTTACGTTTGCTTATGATTAAACGATTCGATGATTTATTTTTGTCTCTAGTTTTAAAGCCTTTAGCATAAACGCCAGTTCTAGAACGCGGATGACCTCCTGAGTTACGGCCTTCACCACCACCCATTGGGTGATCCACAGGGTTCATTACTACTCCTCTTGTGCGAGGTCTAATACCTAACCATCTTTTTCTCCCTGCTTTTCCTAGTCTAGTTAAGTTATGGTCTCCGTTTGAGACAGAACCGATAACCGCTAAACAAGTTTTAAGTATCATTCTTGTTTCACCTGAAGGCATCTTTAAAATTGCATATTTCCCTTCACGTGCTGTAAGTTGAGCGTAAGCACCAGCACTTCTAGCAATTTGCGCTCCTCTACCTGGTTGCATTTCAATATTGTGTACAACAGATCCTAAAGGAATGTCTGCTAAGTACAATGCATTCCCTACTTCAGGAGCTGCTTTTGATCCAGACATTACCTTTGCACCAACACTTAAACCGTTTGGAGCAATTATATAGCTTTTCTCTCCATCTTCATATTGCAATAATGCAATACGAGCTGTTCTGTTTGGATCGTACTGAATAGACAACACTTCTGCTTGCATATCTTGCTTATCTCTTTTAAAGTCGATAATACGATATTTCCTTTTTGATCCTCCACCTCTATAACGAGTGGTGATTCTACCATTAGAATTTCTACCACCTTTTTTACTTAAAGGTAAAAGTAGAGACTTCTCTGGTTTATCAGTTGTCACCTCTGCGAAGTCACTTCCGATTCTAAAACGTGTGCCAGGTGTTACTGGCTTAAATTTTCTAATTCCCATCTTTTCTTAGTTTGTGGATTCTTATTCCTATTAGATATTACTATAGAAATCAATTGTATCGCCTTCCACAAGACTCACAATTGCTTTTTTATAAGCTGGTTTTCTTCCTGATGCCACGCCTGACTTTGTAAAGCGAGTTTTAGCTTTGGCCGGGATAACGTGTGTCCATACTTTATCTACACTCACCCCGTACATCGTTTCAATAGCCTTCTTGATGACTAATTTGTTTGCATCTCTATCTACAATAAAGGTAAATCGATTACTCTTTTCTTGCATTGCGTTAGACTTTTCAGTCACAACAGGCTTTATTAATACGTCTTCTATTACTCTCATGGCTTCAATTATTTGTTAAAATATTCTAGACTGCTTTCACTGATAACTAGTTTCTGGCAATTTAAAATATCATAAGTGTTTAAATTGTTAACCTCCGTGATTCTCGCTCCTTGAAAGTTTCTAGAAGAAAGCAAGACATTATTATCTGCATCTTGGTTAACGTATAATCCCTTCTTATCTGCTCCAATATTTCCTAAAAAAGAAACAAAGACGCTTGTCTTAGGTGCATCCATTTTGAAATCTTCAACAACAACAATAGCCTTTTCTTTTGCTCTGTATGTAAGTGCTGAGAGTCTTGCTAATGCTTTCACTTTTTTATTCAATTTGAACGCATAATTTCTAGGACGAGGGCCGAATACACGACCACCACCTCTAAACAACGGATTCTTAATGTCCCCAAAACGAGCTCCACCAGAACCTTTTTGTTTTCTAATCTTTTTTGTAGATCCTTTAATCTCTGATCTTTCCCTTGCTTTGTGTGTACCTTGACGTTGGTTAGCTAAATATTGCTTCACGTCTAAGTAAATAGCATGATCATTTGGTTCAATACCGAAAACTTCTTTTGGTAATGTCACCTCTCTTCCAGTTTCCTTACCGGCTGTATTTAAAACTTTTACTTTCATTTTATTTACCCTCCACAATTATGTAAGAACCTTTATGGCCGGGAACACTTCCCTTGACAACCATTAAGTTTTCTTCTGCTATCAATTTAATAATTTTCAGGCCTTTAACTTTGACTCTATCGGTACCCATTCTTCCAGCCATACGTTGACCTTTCAGTACTCTTGAAGGCGTCGATGCCATACCAATTGATCCTGGCGCTCGTCCTCTGTTGTGCTGACCGTGTGTTTGCATTCCAACACCTCTAAATCCGTGACGTTTTACAACACCTTGGAATCCTTTACCTTTAGACGTACCAACCACAGCAATTTCTTCACCTTCTTCAAAGATATCGATAGTGATTTCATCGCCTAGATTTTTTTCAAAGTCGAAATCTCTAACTTCGAATAATTTGTGTTGAGGATCAACACCAGCCTTCTTAAAGTGACCTTTCATTGGATTCGGAGTGTTTTTGGCTTTCTTTTCATTGTAGCCTAACTGCACAGCATTATAACCGTCAGTTTCTTCCGTTTTGATCTGAGTAACATAGCAAGGCCCAATGCTCAATACCGTACAAGGCATTTTTGAACCCTCTTCATTGAAGACGCTAGTCATTCCAATCTTTTTTCCTAAAATTGCTTTCATCTGTCTTTTTGTTTTAAAAAATTTGTTTCAGATGGAACTTATTCTTTCCCTAATTTCAGAGAAAGGACATTGGTTTCCCGCTTAAACTTTAATTTCTACATCGACTCCACTCGGCAATTCAAGCTTCATTAAAGCATCAATTGTTTTTGAGTTAGAGCTGTAAATGTCTAATAATCTTTTATACGTCATTAATTGAAACTGTTCTTTTGAATCTGAGTTCACGTGAGGTGAACGCAAGATATTAAAGACTTTTCTTTTCGTTGGTAAAGGAATTGGTCCACTAATAATAGCTCCTGTATTCTTTACTGTTTTATAGATTTTTTCAGCTGACTTGTCAACTAAATTATAATCGTATGATTTCAACTTAATTCTAATTCTCTGTGTCATTTTCTTTAATATTAAGCGGTTACTTTACCCGTTGCTTTTTCAATTACAGTTTTTGCTATACCATCTGGAGCAGGTTGGTAACTATGGAATTCCATAGATGACGTTGCTCTACCTGAAGTAATCGTTCTTAGCTGTGTGACATATCCAAACATTTCAGATAATGGAACTTTTGCTTTAATTACTTGACCAGTTCCTTTCATAGCCATACCTTCCATGATACCTCGTCTTCTATTCAAATCACCAACTACATCCCCTGTATTTTCTTCAGGAGTAATTACTTCTAATTTCATGATTGGTTCAAGAATAATAGGCTTCGCTTTTTTCGAAGCTTCTTTAAATCCAATTTTTGCACACAATTCAAAAGATAAAGCATCAGAATCCACTTGGTGAAATGAACCATCATAAATTCTTACTTTTAAGCTATCAACTTCGTAACCAGCAAGAACACCATTCTTCATAGCCTCTTTAAAACCTTTCTCGATTGCAGGAATAAATTCTCTTGGAATAGATCCACCAAAAATATCATTTACAAATTCTAATCCTTGTTTGGTAGGGTCTTCGACAGGTCCCATTTCGAACTTGATATCAGCAAATTTACCTCTACCACCCGATTGTTTCTTGAAGGTCTCTCTATGCTCAACTGTTTGAGATATTTGCTCTTTATAGTTTACTTGTGGAGCTCCCTGATTACACTCTACTTTAAATTCTCTTCTCAAACGATCCAAGATAATGTCAAGATGTAACTCACCCATTCCACTAATGACAGTTTGACTTGTATTCTCATCAAATGCAACTTTAAAAGTTGGATCCTCTTCAGACAATTTTGCTAAAGCCATACCTAACTTATCTACATCACTTTGAGTTTTTGGCTCAATTGCTAGTCCAATAACTGGATCTGGAAAGTCCATAGACTCCAAGACAATAGGATGCTTCTCTGCGCATAATGTATCTCCAGTTCTAATATCTTTAAAACCAACTAAGGCTGCGATATCTCCTGCTTGTAAAAAAGGAACTTGTTTCTGAGTGTTCGCATGCATTTCAAATACACGTGAAATACGCTCTTTCTTTCCCGTTCTTGTGTTTAAAACATAAGAGCCAGAATCTAACTTTCCTGAATAAGCTCTTGTGAAACACAAACGACCTACAAAAGGATCCGTAGCTATTTTAAATGCTAAGGCAGCAAAGGGCTCGTCAACATTTGGCTTTCTAACCTCTTGCTCATCCGTATCAGGATTTGTTCCTATGATTCCTTCTACATCTATAGGTGACGGTAAAATTTCCATGACCATATCCAACATAGCCTGAACACCTTTATTTTTAAATGCAGAGCCACACATCATTGGAATAACTTTTCCAGCAATAGTAGCTTCTCTTAGAGCATCTAAAATTTCTCTTTCAGTTAATGAATCAGGATCTTCGAAGTATTTCTCCATTAAGGTATCGTTGAATTCAGCTACAGCTTCAAGCAATTGCTCTCTGTACATGGTAGCTTCTTCTAAGATGTCATCTGGTATAGGCACTTCATTAAAGGTCATACCCATATCATCTTCATTCCATACGATTCCTTTAAAGTTGATTAGATCAACAGCACCTTTGAAATTATCTTCAGCACCGATAGGAATTTGTAGTGGTAAAGCGTGGCTACCTAAAATTTTCTTAACCTGAGCGCACACGTTTAAGAAATCAGCACCTTGACGATCCATTTTATTAACGAATCCAATTCTTGGCACATTGTAATTGTCGGCTAGACGCCAATTTGTTTCAGACTGTGGCTCAACACCATCAACCGCTGAAAACAAAAACACTAAACCATCTAATACTCTTAAAGACCGATTCACTTCAACAGTGAAATCCACGTGACCTGGAGTATCAATAATATTTACGTGATATTCTTTCCCTCTATAATCCCAGTGAACCGTAGTGGCAGCAGAAGTAATTGTAATACCTCTTTCTTGCTCTTGCGCCATGTGATCCATTGTAGCAGCACCATCATGCACCTCACCTATCTTATGAGTCACACCCGTGTAGTACAAAATACGCTCTGTTGTTGTAGTTTTACCTGCATCAATATGCGCTGCGATTCCGATGTTTCTTGTGTAGTTTAAATCTCTAGCCATGACTGTTAATTAAAATTTAAAGTGAGAGAACGCTTTATTTGCTTCTGCCATTCTTTGTGTATCTTCTCTTTTTTTGACTGCAGCTCCTTCACCTTTGGCTGCTGCCATAATTTCACTACCCAACTTTTCAGCCATTGACTTCCCGTTTCGAGCACGAGCATATTTAATTAGCCACTTCATTCCTACAGAACGTTTCCTTGCTGGACGAACCTCTGAAGGGATTTGAAAAGTGGCACCACCGATTCTCCTACTTTTTACTTCAACTCCGGGAGATATAGCAACTAAAGCTTTTTTCCATAGCTCATATCCATCTTCCCCAGCTTTTTCAGTGGCATAGTCCATTGCATCATAAAATATTTTGTACGCAATCGTTTTCTTTCCATCTAACATCAAATTGTTAACAAAGAAAGTTACATTCTCATCACCAAATCTTGGATCTGGTTGATAATACCTTTTCTGCGGTTTTCTTTTTCTCATACTATCTTATTTTTTCGGGCGCTTAGCTCCGTATTTAGATCTTGACTGCAGTCTACCTTCAACACCAGATGTATCTAAAGCACCTCTAACGATATGGTAACGCACCCCTGGTAAATCCTTTACCCTTCCTCCTCTAATCAATACGATAGAGTGCTCTTGCAAGTTGTGACCTTCACCCGGTATATAGGCAATAACCTCTATTCCGTTGGTCAATCTCACCTTAGCCACTTTTCTCAAAGCAGAGTTAGGTTTTTTAGGTGTAGTGGTATATACTCTTGTACATACTCCTCTCTTCTGAGGGCAGGCGTCTAAAGCTCGAGATTTACTTTTGCTTATAATCGCTTTCCTTCCTTTTCTTACTAATTGTTGAATTGTAGGCATAAATTGCTTAAAATTTTAGGACTGCAAAGGTATGGAAAGATTTTTAATTAAAAAACGGATTTTTAATTTTTTTAGGTCATTCCTATTTTTTTTTGGGCATAAGACGATTAAAGCCCCACAGCTGTTGACTTCAAGCTGTGTAATTTGACTATTAATTCTTCCATCAGCAAAAGTATGCGAAAATATCAAGAGTTTTATTGGGTTCGAGGGGAATAATGTCACTAGCCAAGCAACAAGTCTAGGATGCAGGAATTTACAATTTCAACTTTGTTTTGAGGCAAAAAAATGGATACATTTGTATTACCTATTAAATAACATGAAATTATGAGTAGATATGAACGCATGCCAGCTAGTTTTTTTAGCGGTAATCGAAAGACCTTTATGAAACAAATGGAGAAAAACTCCATGGCTATCTTTCATTCTAATGATGTCATGCCGAGAAGTGCTGATGGACACCACCCATTTCGACAAAACCCTGACTTTTACTACCTAACTGGAATTGACCAAGAGGAGTGTATGCTTATTCTTTACCCTGATGCATCAAACGAGGAACAACGTGAAATCTTGTTTTTGCGCGAAACAAATGAAATGATCGCGGTATGGGAAGGTGATAAGGTAAATAAAAAGCAAGGTAAACAGATATCCAATATTGAAACCATCAAATGGAATACTGCTTTTGATAGCACGGTAAGCCATTTAAGTAATATGGTCAAAACCTTTTATCTTAATTTAAATGAAAATG
>JADHRO010000055.1 GCA_016777395.1 Chitinophagales bacterium
AGAGATGCTTTCTTGGAGAAAAGGAAGCCGAACTTTGAGAAGAAGTGGATACCTTGATGGGGGGTAGTGATAATTGGGGATGATTAATTCGTCATCTGGGCTCATCTAAACTGGTTTCGTTTTTTGCTTGAAAATCTGCATCTTTGGTTGAAACAATGAAAAACACATGAAAACTAAATTATTCTTACTAATGGCTAGCACAATGATGCTAGTTGCTTGCGACAACAAGCAAGAAGCCAATATGGAAGAAGGTGGCGAAGGATGCCCCTTTGGATTTGGTACGCAAAAATCAAGTGGTCAAGTACTTAAAAGTAACGGAAACACCAACAGGGATTGGTGGCCCAATCAATTGGATCTAACGGTTCTGCGTCAGCACGGTGAATTGTCTAATCCTATGGGAGAAGCTTTTGACTATAGCGAAGCGTTTAGCAGCTTGGATTATGAGGCCTTGAAAAGCGATATCGAAGCCACATTAACCGACTCACAAGATTGGTGGCCTGCCGATTTTGGTAATTATGGTCCATTTTTTATCAGAATGTCTTGGCACAGTGCTGGAACCTATCGTACTGGTGATGGAAGAGGCGGTTCAAGAGAAGGGCAACAGCGATTCGCACCTTTGAACAGTTGGCCAGATAATGGCAACTTAGACAAAGCCAGACGATTATTATGGCCGATCAAACAGAAATATGGGCAACAGATTTCATGGGCCGATTTAATGATTATTACAGGAAACGTAGCGCTTGAATCTATGGGATTTCAAACGATTGGTTTTGCTGGAGGTAGAGCAGATGTTTGGGAACCAGCAAGCAATGTCTATTGGGGTTCAGAAAGTAAGTTTATGGACGACAATCGTTATTCCGCGGATCGGGAACTAGAACAACCGCTTGCTGCAGTGCAAATGGGATTAATCTATGTAAACCCTGAAGGACCAAATGGTAATCCAGATCCAAAATTAGCGGCAGTAGATATTAGAGAAACCTTCGGAAGAATGGGAATGAATGACGAAGAAACTGTAGCGCTAATTGCTGGAGGACATACCCTAGGAAAAACACACGGTGCTGGCCCAGCAGATAATGTGGGTGCTGCTCCAGAAGCGGCAAGCATGGAAGAGCAAGGTTTTGGATGGAAGAGCTCGTATAAATCGGGTAAAGGTGAAGATGCCATTACATCAGGTTTAGAGGTGATTTGGACAGAAACACCCGCCCAATGGAGTCACGACTACTTCACTAGCCTGTTTGAAAATGAGTGGGAGTTAACGAAGAGTCCTGCAGGAGCGCATCAATGGGAAGCTGTAAATCCTGAGAATATGTATCCAGATGCATTTGACTCTGAAAAGACACACAAGCCAACAATGTTAACTACGGATTTATCTTTACGAGAAGATCCAATTTATGAAGAAATCTCTAGACGATTTTATGAAAACCCTGAAGAGTTTGAAGCGGCTTTTGCAAAAGCGTGGTTCAAGCTAACTCATCGTGATATGGGTCCAAAGACGACTTATTTAGGTCCAGAAATTCCAGCAGAAGATTTCATTTGGCAAGATCCTATTCCTGCTTTGAATCACGACTTGGTTAATGCAGCTGATATTAAAGCTTTGAAAACAACAATTTTGAGTTCAGGTTTAAGTTCAAGTGAATTAGTTTCGACTGCATGGGCTTCAGCTTCTACCTTCCGTGTTTCTGACCGACGAGGTGGGGCTAATGGCGCGCGTATTCGATTAGAGCCACAAGTGAATTGGGAGTGTAATAACCCAACGCAGCTGAAAAAAGTATTGGCTGTTTATGAGCAAATTCAAAGTGATTTTAATACAAAGTCTGCGACTAAAAAAGTTTCCATGGCAGACTTGATTGTTTTGGGTGGTAACGCTGCTGTTGAAGACGCTGCTGACAAAGCGGGTTTCTCCATGGACGTGCCTTTCCTGGCGGGTCGCATGGACGCCACACAGGAACAAACCGATATCAATGGTATGGCTGTACTTGAGCCAATGGCAGATGGTTTCCGTAATTATCTAAAAACAGCGTATGTATTCTCCACAGAAGAGTTGTTGGTTGATAAGGCACAACTCTTGTCACTTACCGCTCCTGAAATGACGGTTCTTTTGGGTGGAATGCGGGTTTTAGAAGCTAATTATGATGGTTCGTCTGTTGGGATATTCACTTCCAATCCTGGTGCGTTAAGTAATGACTACTTTGTGAATTTATTAGACATGAGTACGAAATGGGAAGCCACTTCAGAAGAGGCCGAATTGTTTGAAGGAAAAGATAGAACAAGTGGAGAATTGAAATGGACAGGAACGCGGGCAGATTTGATTTTCGGGTCGAATTCAGAATTAAGGGCGATTGCTGAAGTATATGCAAGCAGCACTTCCCAAGAAAAGTTTGTGGAAGATTTTGTGAAAGCGTGGACTAAAGTAATGAACGCCGACCGTTTTGATGTGATGTAATTATTGCCTCTTTAAATCCGAGTAACAAGCATTGGCTAAGGTCTTCTATTTTTATAGAAGGTTTTAGCCATTTTTGTCTTAGCGTAAAATAGCGCTTAACGAGAAGCTGACTAATACTTCGTATTTAAACTACTCCACCTCAATCAAGACCTGCCCTTTTTCGACAGCCTCGCCTTTTTCGATTTTGATGGTTTTAATGGTTCCAGAACCAGGGCTTTTGATCATGTTTTCCATTTTCATAGCTTCTAATACCAATATCACATCCCCTTCTTCAACCGTATCGCCGGCAGCAATTTTAATATCTAAGACCAAGCCCGGCATCGGTGCTTTGATGTCTTTCATCTTTTTTACCGTCATGTTGCTCATACCGAGTTGGTCCAGTAAAATATCGTATTTGTCTTTGATGCTTATCGTATACTCCGTATCGTTGACCGAAATCACCATGTTCTTGCCTTTCTCATCTTTCCTCACCAAGACACAACGGTAAGAAACCTTGTTCTTTAGAATGTGAAAACTATTTCCCTGCTCTAAGACATCCCAGTCTGCAGCTTCCTTAATTTCAAATTCTTTCTCGTTTACTTTTACTTTCAGCATGTTTTGGGGCTTTATACGCACATAAAATTATCATTTTTTTATAAAGCAGCAGACAAAATAACCACTGCATTTGCACTTTTAAGGATATATTTGCGGCTCAACTTAAATAGATTTATGAAAAATTATTGGCTAATAGCTGCGTCTATCCTATTTGTGGTAGGATGTAAACCTACCCAAGAACTCGGGTTTGGGAAGAACGACCTCCTTATGGACGAGGTAGAAGTATTGGGGAAAAAATATCCTTACCGTCCAGCAGCAGAGCGCACCAACGACCTTATACATACCGCTCTTGAGGTGAGCTTTGATTGGGAAAAACAATACTTGTATGGTGAAGCAAGCTTAACCCTAAAACCTTATTTCTATCCAACCAATCAACTTATTTTGGACGCTAAAGGAATGGACATTACGCAGGTAAGTTTATCAGGAGGGGCTGAACTTGCATACGAATATGACGGCATGAAGCTGGACATTACCTTAGATAAAATGTATAGAAAACAGGATACTTTCAGTGTTTATATTGCCTATATTTCCAAGCCCAACGAACTAGAAAAAACAGAAGGCTTATCGGCAATCTCCGATGATAAAGGACTTTACTTTATCAATCCACTGGACGAGGAAAAGAATAAGCCGATGCAAATTTGGACCCAGGGTGAGCCAGAAAGCAACTCGGTTTGGTTTCCGACTATTGACAAACCTAATGAGCGTTGCACACAAGAGATTGCTATGACTGTTCAAAATCGTTTTATGGCTATTTCAAACGGTGAGTTTGTGAGTGATATTGATAATGCCGATGGAACACATACCGTTTCATGGCAGCAATACAAACCGCATGCCCCTTACCTCTTTATGATGACTATCGGCGAGTTTGCGCAAATCAAAGATGAATGGGAAGGCCTGTCTGTAGATTATTTCGTTGAAAAAGAATATGAAAACGTAGCGAGAGAAATTTTTGGTGAAACCCCAGCCATGCTGACTTTCTTTTCTGATCAATTGGGTGTGCGTTACCCGTGGGATAAATATTGGCAAGTATGCGTAAGAGATTATGTAAGTGGCGCTATGGAAAACACTTCCGCCGTCATCTTTGGTGAATTTGTACAGCAGCATGAACGAGAATTGATCGATGAAGACCATGAAGATATCGTATCTCATGAATTATTTCATCACTGGTTTGGTGACTTAGTGACTTGTGAAAGTTGGGCCAATTTACCTTTAAACGAATCCTTTGCCACATACGGAGAGGTCCTGTGGAGAGAGCATCGTTATGGTGAAGATGAAAAGTATCGCAAGGTTTATGGTGACATGGATAGCTACTTTAATGAAGCTTCGCGCGGCAAACAAGTAGACATGATTCGTTATCACCATGATACAGCGGAAGATATGTTTGACAGCCACAGTTATGCAAAAGGAGGCGCTATCTTAAACATGCTTCGGGATGTGGTCGGTGATGATGCATTTTTTGAATCGCTTCGCGTATACTTGGAAGACAACAAATATCAATCTGTAGAAATTCATAATCTCCGATTGGCCTTTGAAAAAGTAACGGGCAAAGACTTGAATTGGTTCTTTAATCAGTGGTTCTTAAGTGCAGGTCATCCTGTTATTGATATCGACTATGAATACACCGATTCTTCTGTAATTGTTAAAATGCAGCAAGAGCCAAGCGTAGAAAATAATTTATTGTATACTTTGCCCTTGCAAGTCGATGTTTACGGTGAAAATGAAACCGCTGCATTTGATATCGTTTTCCACCAAAAAAATCAAAGCTTTGAATTGCCTTTTGAGCAAGATGTTTTATGGGTGAATGTAGATGCTAAAAAATCCTTGCTTGCTGAAGTTAATGACAATAAAACGAAAGCGCAATGGATGGTGCAATACATGCTTGGCAAAAACATGTTAGACAAGCTGTATGCTTTAAAAAAATTAAGTACCGATGATGACCACGATGATGAAGTTTTAGCAGTTCTCCGTATGGCACTAAAAGATAATTACTGGTTCATTCAAGATTATGCGGCAGGCATGTACCCTTTGCACAATGCGGATAAAGAAGCTATTCAATTATTGAGCGATTTGGCATTGAACGCGCCTAGCTCAGCTGTGCGGGCATCTGCGATTTCTACCTTATCCGAGTCAGAAGATTCAACTCTTCATGCCATTTATGAGGCAGGAGTTAAAGACTCTTCTTATCGTGTAAATGCCGTTGCCTTGGAGGCAATGATGTATGCCAAACCTGATGCAGCAATTAGGCAAGCTGAAAAATGGGAAGGAATAAATAATTACGATATGATTGATATTGTTTCTTTTGTATATAGTGAATTGGGAGAGGCCGACAAAATCAGCTACTTTCAAAAAACAGCCTTAACAAGCGCAAATAAGTACGGAAGACTATACAGTATTTATTACTATTCTAATTTACTGGGCAATCTTATGGAGCCCACGCTTGCCTTGCAAGGTATTAGCTTTATTGAAGATTGGGAGAATGTTGAAACAGTAAGCTATGCAAAGCGGGTAGCCATATCATCTCTAAATGGTATAAGCGAAAGTTTTGCCTTCATAGCAGAAGATGCTCAAACGCAAATGAATAACGATAAAACACTTTCAAAGGAAGAAAGATTAGCATTGGAAAGTGAAATTCTAAACTTCTTGCATGTCGTGGATCGGGCAACGGAAGCTTCAGAAAGATTATCAAATTAAAAAACCTTACCTTAGAATAAATGGAAGCAAAGACATTTAATTGGCACCAAGACGAGACCAAACTGTTTGGTCAATATTGGAAAAACGATTCAGCAAAAGCTATAGTAGCCATCGTTCATGGTATGGGTGAGCACAGTGGCCGGTATGCTGACTTTGTGGTCCCTCAACTATTTGCCGCAGGATATTCGGTAATCGCTTTTGATCAGTTTGGACACGGATTAACTGAGGGAAAAAGAGGACATTGTCCGAATTATGAAGCTGTGCTCAATTCTGTTGAAAATTTATTAAGCAAAAGCAGTGAATATTTAGGGTCAAATTTACCCACCTTTCTTTATGGCCATAGTATGGGGGGAAATGTGGTAAGTAATTATTTACTTACAAAAGAAAGCCATGTAAAAGGAGCTATAATTTCAAGCCCTATGTATCGCTTAGCTTTTGACCCACCGGCATGGAAACTAATTGCAGGTAAATTAATGCGCAATATATATCCTGCTTTTCAAGAGCGAACGGGTCTAGATGCAAGTGCGATCTCTAGAGATCGTGCAGCGGTAGAAAAGTATATCAATGACCCCTTGGTACATGATAAAATTACCGTAAATTTTTCCCTGCCATTCTTTGAGGCCGGAGAGTATGCTATTGAAAATGCCAAAGCAATGAAAGTTCCCGCTTTACTTATTCATGGCACCAAAGATGCACTAACAGACTATAAGGGTAGTGAGGATTTTGCGCAAAATGCAGGGAAAGAAGTAAGCCTAAAACTTTACATGGATGGTTATCATGAATTACATAACGAGCCAAATAAAGAAGCCGTATTGGCTGATGTAATTACTTGGCTAGATAAACAAGTATAAAGTGCCCTTACTAAACGAGAATTCTAAGCATCAAACTCAAAACATCGAAGGGTGGTTTGCTGTCCGTCGATTTGTCAAAGACACCTTTGGCAAGCGCCCCGATATTAATGCTATTTTATTTCTAATCGGGATGAATGAGGTGGGTGTCTATAAAGAAGAATGGGAAAAAGAAGAGAAGCAAAACTTGATGCATGTAGCAGTTTGTCGATTATTTCTGGAGGATGGATATTATAAATTTGTAGGCAAGGACCAAGACGGTTGGCCGCACTATGAGCTTCTGAAAGCTATTCCCAATATTCATCTAAAAGATCAAGAGGGCTTGTTAAAGGAAAAAATTGTAGCGTACTTTAAAGAGATGAAATATATCTAAACTCTATTGGTGGGAATAAAAAAGTGTAGTCAGCTACACTTTTTTATTCCTAAAGAAATTGGAAGCAAGCGGTTTTCATAAAAGCACCCGACCTTTTATCAGAGAAGCTTTACAAAAAGACCAGCATCATTTTTAATGACTTTAGCCAAGCCACCTTTCGTTAAGGCCTTAATAGATAGATCCCACTTTTTATTACTAAGACCTGCTTGTTCCTTTAGCTCAGCTAATGGGCATTCTTCACGTTCTGATAGTATTTTAAAAACCGATTTAGCTTCGGCTGTAAGGGCTTCAATGTCATTATTAACCACCTTCGCTTTCTCTGGTCGCATTTGAGGAAAAAATAACACTTCCTGAATCGCGGGATTATTTGTCAAGTACATAATTAATCTATCCATGCCGATACCAATGCCTGAGGTTGGAGGCATTCCATATTCTAAGGCACGCAAAAAGTCTTGGTCAATTATACCCGTGGCTTCATCATCGCCTTTCTCTGCAAGTTTCGCTTGTTCTTCAAATCTTTCTCGTTGGTCTATTGGATCATTCAACTCACTGTAAGCATTTGCAATTTCTTTGCCGCAAACCATCAACTCAAAACGTTCCGTCAGTTCAGGATTATCTCTGTGCTCCTTGCACAAGGGGCTCATTTCTTTTGGATAATCTGTAATAAATGTGGGTTGAATGTAGTTCCCCTCACATTTCTCGCCAAAAATCTCATCAATCAATTTACCTTTGCCCATGGTATCATCTACTTCGACACCCATACTTTTAGCTGCAGCTCGCAATTCTTCCTCCGATTTTCCCGTAATATCAAAGCCTGTAAACTCATTTATAGAATCCGTCATGCTTACTCGTTTATAAGGCGCTTTCCAATTTATATTATGCTCGCCAAACGAAGACTTCGTAGAGCCGTTTACCTCAATCGCCACATGCTCTAGCAAGGATTCGGTATAATCCATCATCCAATTGTAGTCCTTATATGCTACATAAATTTCTAAGGCTGTAAATTCGGGATTATGTGTTCTATCCATTCCTTCATTTCTGAAGTTCTTTGAGAACTCATAAACGCCATCAAATCCACCAATAATCAATCGCTTTAAATACAACTCATTGGCAATACGCAAGTACAGTGGAATATCTAAAGCATTGTGATGTGAAATAAATGGTCGAGCTGCTGCTCCCCCCGGTATAGGTTGTAAAACAGGAGTCTCCACCTCCATATACCCGCTTTTATTGAAGAAGTTTCTCATCGCCGTAAACATCTTAGTTCTTTTGACAAAGACTTCTTTAACCCTCGGATTCACCACCAAGTCAGCATAACGCTGACGGTAACGCAATTCTGGATCTGTAAACGCGTCGTGCACGACTCCCTCTTTATCTGTTTTCGGCAGGGGTAATGGCTTAAGGGCCTTACTTAAGAGTTTGAAATCCTTAACCTTCACCGTTATTTCTCCCACTTGAGTGGTAAATAACTCCCCTTCCATTCCCACAAAATCTCCTAGGTCAATTAACTTTTTAAATAAGTCATTGTATTTGGATTTGTCTTCTTCTGGGCAAATTTCATCGCGATTAAAGTATACTTGAACTCTCCCCGTAGAATCCTGGAGTTCGCCGAAAGAAGCTTTCCCTTGAATTTTGATAGACATCATTCGACCAGCAATCACTACCCTTTTTCCCTCTTCATACTTATCCTTGATATCCTGTGCAGTGCTGTCTACAGGGAATAAATCTGCAGGATAGGGGTTGATTCCCATCTCCCGGATACTATTCAATTTTTCTCTACGAATGATTTCTTGTTCAGAAAGGTGCTGGCTCACGTCTATAAATTTTAGATAAAGGTAATGAAGCTTAAAATAAAAGGGCTAGGAAAATAGAGGATTTTACTCGTCAATCTCCAAAGCTAAAACTTCCCAGCGTTTCATATGGCCCTCAAGTTCCTGTTTAAACCCTTCGTATTGTTTAAAAAATTCCTGGTCGTTGACATATTTTTCAAACTGTTCCGGGTCTTGCAATTTTGCGTCGGCTTCGGCAATTTTAGCTTCCAAAGTGCTAATCTTTCCTTCTATACTTCGCAATTCCTTTTTCAATTCACGCAGAAGCTTATTTTCTTTTTTACTCAATGATTTTTTAACTGCGGTAAGCTCCTTCGGTGCTTTATCCAGCTCAAATTGCCTGAAGTTTTCTGCTGCCCTTAAGCGCAAGAACTCATTAATGTCACCAACGTGTTCTTTAACGCCATGATCAATAAATTCGAAAACCTTGTCTGTTAATCCTTGTAAGAAATCTCTATCGTGTGATACCACAATAACAGTTCCCTCAAATTGCTTAATGGCTGCTTTCAGTTTATCCTTTGAAGGCATGTCCAAGTGATTGGTTGGTTCATCTAAAATCAAGAGGTTGGCGGGGTCTAAAAGCAATTTACACATGGCTAATCTTCCTTTCTCGCCACCACTCAACACCTTAACTTTTTTCTCTACGTCCTCTCCGCTAAATAAAAATGCGCCTAACAAGCTTCGCACTCGTGTGCGCATTTCAAAAGGTGCTGCATCGTCAATGGTTTTTAAAACTGTTTTATTGCCATCCAAACTCTCGGCTTGATGCTGTGCATAAAATGCAAGCTCTACGTTGTGTCCCAAGGTGAGTGTGCCATCATATGGAATTTGACCCACCACCATTTTAGCAAGGGTAGTTTTACCCATTCCATTTTTACCGACAAAGGCAACCTTCTCCCCTCTATTGATTTCAAAATCAACACCCTTAAATACGTTCTTATCGCCATAGCTCTTGCTCACATCAGCTGCTTTTACAACTACCTTTCCTGATCTTGGTGGCTTTTGAAATTGAAAATTAATGTTACTGTTGTCACTTGAATCGACTTCAAGGATTTCCATTTTATCCAATTTCTTTATCAGGGATTGAGCAAATTTCGCCTTATTGGCCTTGGCTCTAAATTTGTCTATGTTGCTCTTTGTCTGCTTGATAAGCTCCTCTTGATTCTTTTTGGCTTGTTGTTGTTTTTCAATTCGATCTCCGCGTTGAATAAGGTAGCTGGAATAATTACATTTGTAATCTTCAATTTTACCCATCACAATTTCCACCGTCCGCGTAGTTACATTATCTAAAAATGTTTTATCGTGCGAAATAAGTATTGTAGCTCCGTTGTAATTCGTCAAAAACTCTTCCAACCATATAATCGATTCAATATCTAGGTGATTGGTGGGCTCATCGAGCAAAATCAAACTGGGTTGTTGCAAAAGAATTTTAGCTAAAACAATACGCATTTGCCAACCCCCACTAAAGGTATTAACTGGCTTATCCATTTCATGACTTTCAAAGCCCAAGCCTTTTAAGAT
>JADHRO010000056.1 GCA_016777395.1 Chitinophagales bacterium
CTAACATGATTCCTAATCAGGGAATTCCTCTTTAAGCATTCCCCAGACTAGGTGCATCTCAAAACCTTTTCTTTGAAGATAGTCCGCTACTTTCTTTCTTCTGACAAGTATATTCTTTTGCTTCACCAGTTTCATTTTAGCATGGGCAAGCTTTTTCAAGAGCATTTGATACTCTTCTTGATCTATTTGCTGAATCCCAGCATTTATATCGCGCTGTTTAATTCCTTTGGATTTCAAGCCTTGTTTTATTTTTTGCATCCCCCAAGCATTGTTCCGAAACTTACCGCGAACGTAACTTTCTGCAAACCTTTTCTCATGCACAAAGTTTTCTTTTTTGAGTAATTCAATAAGCTTCCCTTGTAAATCATGACTTATCTCTAGGGTTTTCATTTTATCCCTTAGCTCACTGATACATCTTTCCCTATAGGCACAATACCTGCATAGTTTCAGAAATAAATCCTTTTCTTTGCTTCCTGTTTTCATTTTTCGAGAACAGCAAAATTACGCATTTGAAAAATAAAACAGCCATCGCACTTTTATTTGCAGCTAATACCGTGAGTGGAGTTTCACAGGGGATAAGTTTAATCGCTATTCCATGGTACATTGCCAATCAATTAGGAAGGCCAAGCTTATATGGTTTGCTCTATTTAATTGTCACCACACTCACCTTATTTTGGGGGCCATATGCTGGCACACTTGTAGATAAATACGATCGGAAAAAAGTAATGATTAGCATACAAACAGTTGGACTTATTTGTGTTTTTTCAATTGCTGCATTGGGCTGGTATTGGCAAAATACGACCTTATGGATGGCTGCTGCAATCATGATTATCACCAAGCTTATTTACAATATTCACTACCCAAATTTATATGCATTTGCGCAAGAAATTACGGAAAAATCGAGGTATGGGACAATCAGTTCCGCAATTGAAGTTCAAGGGCAAACCACATTTATTTTATCTGGGGCAATAGCTGCATTTTTAATGGAAGGAGAGTTTCTTAGTTTGAATTTTGAGGCATGGAAAATGCATGAGATTTTCATGCTAGATGCCGCGACTTATGGCCTTGGTTTTGTGTTGATTTCCATGATAAAATATGAATCTTTAGTAGATCGAAATTTCTATTCACAAGCCACATTTTTACAGCGATTGAATGAAGGGTTTTCATACCTGAAAGGCAATCCATTAATTCTTTTGTTTGGCACAGTTGCCGGATTTGTATTTGCCACTGTATTGGTTTGCAGCTTCTTCACAATGCCTATTTTCATTGAAAAGTTTCTTGGTGGAACGCAAAGCCATTACGGATTTACAGAGGCATCTTTTGCTTTAGGGAGTATGTTGAGTGGCTTCCTGATTTTATACCTATTTCCAAAGAACAAAATAACCATAGGAATTATCCTGTTAAGCCTTATCGCAGGAGTGATGTACTGCTTTATAGGGATGAATCAAGATTTCATTTTATTATATATCGCTTATGCTAGTATAGGTTTTGCAAATGCAGGAATACGGATATTGCGGACGACTTATATCTTCAGCGTGATTGACAATAATCTTATCGGCAGAACAGGAAGTGCCTTTACGGTTATCAATGCTATATTCCGAATAGTATTGATAGGCTTATTTAGTCTTCCCTTTTTTACAAGTTCTGACAACATCTCATACAGTATGTTTATTTTAGGTTTATTTGTAATTTTGGGGGGATTGATATTCACTTATAAATTCAAAGCGCTTAGAACATTAAACCCAAACCATGAATAATCAATATTTTGTTTGTGTCAATCCAAATTCTGGAGCAGGTAAATCTGGGAAAGATTGGCCTCTAATAAAGCAAAAATTAGAACAGACAGGATTCGTTTTTGATTACGCTATTTCGACTCGTCATCGAGAAAGCATTGAACACGTTCAACGGGCCTTGGAACAAGGGTTTAGAAAATTTATTGGCGTGGGAGGTGATGGCACTATGCACCACATGGTGAATGGTCTAATGTCGCAAAATGAAGTTCCTAGCGCTGACGTAGAGCTTTCTCTAATATCCATTGGAACTGGAAATGATTGGGTCAGACATTATGATACGCCTCGCAATTATGATCATGCTATTGCGATGATAAAAGCAGGTAATACGCAGCTGCAAGATGTGGGATTGCTCAGTTATAATGATGGCGCTAAAAAAGAATATTTCATGAACTTCGCAGGTATAGGCTATGACGCTTATGTCGTAGAGCATACCGTGGATTTAAAGAAGTTTGGTCAAAGTGCTTATTTATATGGATTAGTGCAGTGTTTGTTTCAGTTTGAAGGGCAAGATTTAAAAGTGGAAGTGGATGGAAAGCCTTTTTTAGATGAGAAAATATTCATGATGATCGCTGGCCTAGGAAAGTTTGCAGGTGGGGGTATGATGCTCTCCAAAAATGCGGTAATAAACGATGGGTATTTTGAACTAACTGTTGGAAAAGATTTAAGCAAAAAGGATATCATTTTCATGGTTCATAAGCTGTTCAATGGAAATTATATAGAACATCCTTTGGTTGAGACCTTAAAATGTAAACAAATCCGCATCAAAGCAGAAAATAAAGACATTGTAAAGGCTGAAGCGGACGGTGAGCTAATTGGTACTGGATCGTTTGAAATTACGCTAATATCAAATGCACTTCGTGTGGCAACCTTATGATGCAGCAGTCTGAAAACAAGCATGAGCATTTTATGCAAAAAGCATTCGCTTTGGCTCAACAAGCCTTTGAAGAAGGGGAGGTTCCGGTGGGTGCCGTGGTGGTTTACAATAATAGAATTATCGGCAAAGGATATAATCAATGTGAGCGCCTTAAAGACGCTACCGCTCATGCTGAAATGATTGCAATTACTGCAGCATCAGAATTTTTGAATAGTAAGTATTTAAAAGATTGCATTTTATATGTCACATTAGAGCCATGTATGATGTGCGGAGGGGCCATCTATTGGAGTCAATTGAATCATATTATTTATGGAGCGTCAGATCCACAAAAAGGATGCCTTAGCGCCAATAAAAGTTTGTTTGGAAAGAAAACCAATTGGATATCGGGAATTCTAAAGGAACCCTGTAGCGAGCTAATTAACCAGTTTTTCAGTCTACAACGAGAAATAAAATAAAAATATTGATACAATGCCGTGCTCCCTTTCAGGTAAAATTCTCTAGGAATAATTCCTTAACTTTGCTCAACAAATTTCATGACATATGTCAAAAGGTAATGTTTACTATAGCGAGTATCTTCAGTTAGATAAAATTCTTGATGCGCAGATGCCTGAGTCCAAACTTGCAGGCAATGAAGCACATGATGAAATGTTATTTATAATCATACATCAGACTTATGAATTATGGTTTAAGCAAGTGCTGCACGAAATTCAATCGGTTACCAAAGTTTTCAATCAAGATAGAATCGTCGATACTTCTCCAGATTTACAAATAGCCGTTCACCGCCTTAAAAGAGTGGTCAAAATTTTAGAAATTACCGTCAAGCAGGTCGATGTTATTGAGACCATGACTCCATTGGACTTCCTAGATTTCCGAGATATGCTTAGACCGGCATCTGGTTTTCAGAGTATTCAATTTAAGCAAATTGAAGCGGTGTTGGGACTAAAAATGGAAGATCGATTTGGCAAACAATATTACACTTCACAACTGAAGACTGACGACAAGAAGTTTATTGAAAATGTAGAGAAAGATAAAACACTTATTGAGTTACTGAATGACTGGTTAGAACGTATGCCGTTTTGGGAAGGTGATAAGTATTGGGCCAGTTACGAGAACAAATATCCTGATGACAGCGGAGAAACGCATGTTTTTTGGAAAGATTATTTACGTATTTACGGTGAAAGTTTGGGCGAAAAGGAAAAATCGAATATAGAACGATTCAAATCCGTTTGTTTAGGTAAGGGTAATCTTGAAAGACGCTTAAGTCCAAAAGCAAATAGAGCGGCATTATTTATCATTTTATACAGAGATTACCCCCTATTGCAAATGCCTTTTCAATTGCTTAATACTTTACTTGATATTGACGAGCAAATGGCCACTTGGCGATTTAGACACATCAATATGGTCCATCGCATGATTGGGCTTAGAGTGGGTACTGGAGGAAGTACAGGTAAAGACTATTTGCAAGCTGCGTTGAACAAACATTACATATTTAAGGAAATAGCAGAATTAACCTCATTTCTTGTTGAACGAACAAAGCTGCCTGTGTTAGATGATGGTCTTGTTGCGGCACTTAGTTTTGGAGGAAAGCACTAAAAGTAAAAATTATTAAAAATTAAACCATATTACCGATTATGAATAATTTATTAAAAGGAAAAAAGGGAATTATTTTTGGAGCCTTAGATGAGAATTCAATTGCTTGGAAAGTAGCACTTAAGGCGAAAGAGCAAGGAGCAGAATTTGTATTAAGCAATGCGCCTGTGGCCCTTCGTTTGGGGAAAATTAATGAGCTTGCAGAATTGTGCGATACCACTGTTATTGCGGCAGATGCAACCAGCATTGAAGATCTTGAGAATCTATTTGATCAAGCTACAGAAAAGTATGGTAAATTGGATTTCATCCTGCATAGCATAGGTATGAGTCCAAACGTGCGTAAAAATAAAGCCTACACAGAGTTAAACTATGACTGGTTTCTAAAAACTCTTGATATATCTGCTTTATCTTTTCACAAAGTCCTGCAGGTCGCTTATCAAAAGGATGCCTTAAACGAATGGAGTTCTGTGGTTGCGTTAACATATGTTGCGGCGCAACGAACTTTCCCAGGATATAATGATATGGCTGAAGCAAAAGCAACCCTAGAATCAATCGCACGATCTTTTGGCTATCACTACGGTACAAAAAAGAATGTACGCGTGAATACAATCTCTCAATCCCCTACCATGACTACAGCTGGTTCGGGTGTGAAAGGGTTTGACGTATTCTATGACTATGCAAATAAGCTCTCTCCCCTAGGAAATGCATCTTCTGATAGTTGTGCGGACTTCACCATAGCTTTGTTCAGTGACTTAACTAGAATGGTTACCATGCAAAATCTGTTTCATGATGGAGGCTTTTCCTCAATTGGAATGACAGAGGCATTTATGGGCGAATAGTTGTTAGAAAAGCAACGGGTGTTTTTTCAAAATGCCCTGAATTTATAAAAATCTTGATTGTGAAGAAAATCATCGCACTAATTGCTTTCCTTTCACTTGTAGCTTTTGGTTTTGCGCAAGATAATATGCCCTTTGCGAATGTCTTTAAATCTAAGATAGAAACAACAGATAGAGGCGCGTTTACCAAAACTGGTAATAATATAAAAAAAGGCCTTCAGGTAGAGATCGGTCTGGATTACGAATGGACAGACTCCTATAATACGGTGTTTAAAACTGATGTGTTTAGTCCCTTTGAAGGAAAAATTCGCTTGGGATTAAATAAATATATCGAAGTAGATTTTGCTATTAGTCATAGACAAATCCACTTAAACCCATGGGATGATAATGGTAGCTTCCCAGAAAAAAGCTATTCGTATTGGACTCCATTAGAAATTGGATTACGTACTCAATTTATTGATTCAAAGCAGAAAAGCAAGACAGATGCATCCTTGTATTTGGCTCTTTCGGTCAACAATACCATGCGATCTGCATATAGAGAAGATGGAACATTTAGACCCGATGTATTGATTGATCGCCCAAGCTATGTAACCCCTGAGATCGCTCTATTTGTTAATCATAATATAGGTGAGCGAGTTGTCTTAGGGTATAACGCAGGAATCAGATGGACTGGGATAGAAATAGATGGACCCAAATCTGCAAAAAATCCCAACTTCGTATATACGCTCAGAATATTAGCTCATGTATCTGAAAAAATGGACTTATATGGAGAGCACTTTAATTCCATCCGAGTATCCCACTCACCTTCACTTGGAATGAATATTGGTGCCCGTTATGGGGTCAGCCAAAAATTAACCGTTGACCTTAACGGCGGTGTTGGATTCAATACAAGTTCACCTGACGGATTTGCTGGTTTGGGACTTAGTTATAAACTAGGTAAGTAAAAAGATGGGTGAGTTTGAGACTATAGATGCTTCTGAATTTTATAAAGAAGGTATCCATCCAAAGCACGCTTTAGGCAAGTATTTCAAGCTTATAAAATAGAAAGGTATTTCTTAATTTGCATTTTCACTCATAAATTTGATGCGGACGATTTGTACATCGATTAAATCGATATCTTCTTCCTCAAAATATTCAAGCACTAGTTCTAAAGAATCAGTTTCTGATTCTTTAAAATATTCGTAAATTTCTTCGGCTAACTCTTCATCTACAGCTTCATTAATTGCGTAAGAAATATCCAATTTAGTACCGGAATTAACAATTGTTTCCATCTGATTAAGTAACTCCTGATAATTGATCCCTAGATTTTTAGCTAAGTCTGCTAAAGGCAGGCGCTTATCTACTGCTTGAATAATTTTAACTTTATCACTGGATTTATTCACCGTAGTTTTAACCATAAAGTCATCCGGACGATCAATGTCATTTTCTTCCACATACTTCAATATCACTTTGGAAAACTGCTCGCCATACCTCAAGGCTTTCCCTTTACTCACCCCTTGAACATTAGCAAACTCATCTGAGGATATTGGGTAGATAGTGGCCATATCTTCCAAAGAGGCATCTTGAAAAATAACATAAGGAGGAAGTTGATGTTGGTTCGCCACTTTTTTCCTCAAATCCCTTAAAATACTGAGCAAAGCATCATCCAAGGCAGCACCTTTACCAATACTCACAAGCTCTTCGTTATCTGCCTTGTAATCATGATTTTTTGTAAATGAAAAAGATTTAGGGTTTTTAAGAAATTCTCGTCCTTTGTCTGTTAAGGAAATTATACCATATTGTTCTATATCCTTCCATAAATAATTAGCTATCAGGGCTTGCCGGATAACGCCTTGCGTAAATTGTGGATCTTTATCTTCGAAAGCCCCGTATTCCTTCAGGGAATTATGGCCATACTCACTAATCTCGCTTGATTTGACACCAGTAAAAAACTTCATTAAATACTGAATATCAAATTTTTCACTTGTATGAACTATTCCATTTAAAAACGTTTGCAGTTCTTGACTTACCTCAATTTTCTCCTTAGGGTTTTTACAATTGTCACACTGACCGCAATTCTCAAGCTGATAATTCTCTCCGAAATAGTGTAAGATAAATTTTCTTCTACAAACAGATGATTCTATAAAAGCTAAAGTCTCATCAATAAGCTGCATACCTCGTTGACGTTCAGAAACCGGTTTATCCTTCAATAAATGTTCTAGCTTGGTTACGTCTTTATAATTGTAATAACAAATACAATCTCCACCTAAACCATCTCTTCCGGCGCGCCCTGTCTCTTGGTAATAATTTTCTAGGCTTTTGGGTAAATCATAGTGAATTACGAATCGTATATCTGGTTTGTCTATCCCCATCCCAAATGCAATAGTAGCGACAACTACATCGACATTTTCCATTAAAAAATCATCCTGAGTCTTCGTTCGTACTTTTCCATCTAATCCAGCATGATAAGGTTTTGCATTTATACCATTTACTTGCAATAGATTGGCGATTTTCTCTGTGGTTTTACGGTTTATGGTATAAATAATACCGCTTTTACTCTCCTTACTTCTGATAAACCCTACCATATTCTTCAGGGTCGCATCCTCATTCTTTTTCGGACGAATTTCGTAGTATAGATTCTCTCGGTTAAACGAATCAATAAAAATGGCAGGATCCTCCATTTTCATAGTTTTGATTATATCTGTTTGAACCTTAGGAGTGGCAGTTGCGGTTAAGGCAATAGCTGGAATATTGATGCCAATCTCCTCAATCATTTTTCTAATCTTCCTATATTCAGGCCTAAAATCATGGCCCCATTCAGATATGCAATGTGCTTCGTCTATGGCTACGAAAGAAACATTAGAAGCTTTAAAAAACTCAATACTATCTGCTTTAGTTAGGGTTTCTGGAGCGATGTATAACAGTTTGGTTTTACCGCTCGATACATCATCCAGCACCTCCCTTTTTTCCGTTTTATTTAAGGACGAGTTATAAAAGTGGGCAATCTTATCATCACTTGCATATCCCCGTATCAAATCAACTTGGTTTTTCATCAAGGCGATTAATGGAGAAATTACTAATGCTGTTCCTTCACAGATTAATGCGGGCAATTGATAGCACATAGATTTACCACCACCTGTTGGCATTATAACTATAGTATCTTTTCTGCTTAAAATACTTTGAATTATTTCTTCTTGTCTACCCTTGAAGGAATCAAAGCCAAAGTTTTGTTTTAATTCTTCTTTTAGGGTTTGTTGTTTCATTATCAACATTAGGTAAAATATATTATTTTGAACTTAACTAAAGATACTATTTAATTCTAAATGGTAAGTTAATTGTTGTAGAAAAGCATTTTAAAATTCGCTAAATTTGTAGGCACTAAGAATTTACTGCAGATGAAAAAAAAGAATGTATACGTTGCGATTATGGCTGGTGGAATTGGGAGTCGATTTTGGCCTTATAGCAGAGTCCAACGGCCTAAACAGTTTTTGGATGTTCTAAATACCGGAAAGACATTAATTCAATTAACTGTTGAGCGATATTTAAAAATTTGTCCTATTGAGCATATTTTTATTCTTACAAACGAAGACTATATTGATTTGGTAAAAGAACAAATTCCAAACATTAAGGATGATCAAATTTTAGCTGAACCTGTTCGAAGGAATACGGCACCTTGCATTTCTTACGTTAGCCAAAAGATTCAAAAAAATGATGCAGATGCTAAAATAATAGTAAGCCCATCCGATCATCTAATTCTAAAGGAGGATAAGTTTGTGGAAACTATTGAACATGCTTTAAATTTTATTGAGCACAATGATGTATTATTAACCATGGGCATAAAACCTACCCGACCTGACACAGGGTATGGATACATCCAGCATAAAGGTGAAGCTAAAGACAAGGTCTTCAAAGTAAAAGCATTTACCGAGAAGCCAGAAAAAGAACTCGCTAAAACATTTATTAAGAGCGGTGACTTTCTTTGGAACTCAGGTACATTCATTTGGCGGTCACAGACTATCAATAAGGCAATTAAACAATATATTCCTGAATTACATGAGGCCATTGCCTCTTGTGAAGATCAATTTTTTACTGAAAAAGAAACGCAAGCGATTGCAAGAGCATACTCCATGTGCACGAGCGTTTCAATTGATTATGGTGTAATGGAAAAAGCGGACAATACCTATGTGCTACCTGCTGATTTTGGATGGAGTGATATTGGAACATGGGCTTCTTTATATGATGTCTATGAAAAAGACTACCTAAAAAATGCGGTTAAAGGCAATCAAGTACAAATTTTTGATGGTTCAGACAATATGATTGTTGCACCAAAAGATAAGCTAGTTGTTGTCAATGGCTTAAAAGATTATTGTGTAATTGACACCGATGATGTCTTAATGATTTTCAAAAAAGACCGCGAACAAGAGGTTAAAAAAATTACTGCAAGCCTAAAATCTAAAAAACTAGATCAATATCTCTAACTTTCAATAAATTCGCTAACTTTTTCATACAGGTCTTGATATGCAATTTCCAAGTCATCGTTTATAACCGTGGCATCCATCTGCTCCTGAAATTCTAACTCCGCTAAAGATTTGGACAAGCGTTTACGCAATGTTTCTTCGCTTTCTGTTCCTCTACCTCTCAATCTTTCGCTTAAAACTTCTTCGCTAGGTGGAGCAATGAAAATGGCTATTGCTTTTTCTCCTAGCTTTTTTTTCAATTGAATGGCCCCCTTCACATCGATGTCAAAAATAACCGCTCTGCCACGTTCCCAGATTCTTTGAATTTCCGTTTTTAGTGTCCCGTAGAACGTGCCTTCATAAACTTCTTCCCATTCAACAAATCCTTCTTCCTTTATTTTTTGTCTGAATTCATTTAGATCCAAAAAATAGTAATCCACTCCGTTAACTTCAGTTTCCCTCTTGCTCCGGGTACAAGCCGAAACAGAAAATGCTAAATCATCTCTATTCTTCAATAGTTTCTTGACCAATGTCGTTTTACCAGCACCGGAAGGGGCTGTAATAATAATAGCCTTTTGCTTCACAGCACATTATTTACTTGTTCCTTTATTTTTTCCAACTCATCTTTCATTTGTACCACATGTTTTTGAATATCCGCATCATTTGCTTTTGAACCTAAGGTGTTTATCTCCCT
>JADHRO010000057.1 GCA_016777395.1 Chitinophagales bacterium
CTGGAGTATCCACACTTTTGAAAAATCGGGCGGCTAGTAGGTATATGATAATACTTAATAATATGATGCCGATGTATTGACTTCTTCCTTCGTTCATGAAAATTGATAATTTATTTGAGGGTGCAAAAGTAAGGTTTTTCTCATTTAAGTTTTAAAAAACACCTACATAGTTACTCGGGCTAATATTTTTTAACTCTTTTTTCAATGCCTCAGATACAGTCAAGCCATCGATGAAAGCATGAATCTCTTTTTGTCCTACGTGCGTATTTGTTCGAGTCAACTCTTTCAATTGCTCATAAGGATTCGGGACACCCTCTCTCCTCAATACAGTTTGAATGGCTTCAGCTATAACCATCCAGTTGCTATCTAAATCATTGGCAATCTTCGCTTCATTCAATAATAACTTCCCTAAGCCTTTTTCTATGGATTTAATTGCAATTAAGGTATGTGCGATAGGAACACCTATGTTCCTTAAAACCGTTGAATCGGTCAAATCGCGTTGAAGTCTTGAAATCGGTAATTTTGCAGCTAAATGTTCAAATAATGCATTAGCAATTCCTAAATTTCCTTCGGCATTTTCAAAATCTATTGGGTTCACCTTGTGAGGCATCGCAGATGATCCAATCTCACCTTTTTTAATTTTCTGCTTGAAATAATCCATGGAAACATATGTCCAAATATCTCTGCATAAGTCTATTAAAATAGTATTAATTCTTTTCCAATTGTCAAAATACGCTGCAAGAAAGTCATAATGCTCAATTTGCGTCGTGTATTGATAACGATACAAGCCCAGTCGTTCCTCTACGAAGTTGTTGGCAAATTCAATCCAATCAAATTCTGGGTAGGCCAAATGATGAGCGTTAAAGTTACCTGTTGCTCCTCCAAATTTTGCTGCAATAGGCAATTCTTTTAGCAGGTCTACTTGATTAACCAATCGTTCTACAAACACCATGATTTCTTTTCCTAGTTTACTTGGGCTGGCCGGTTGCCCGTGGGTTCTGGCTAATAGTGGAATATCTTTCCATTCCGCAGCTAATTCCTCAAGATGGGCGCAGAGCTGTTTGACTAAAGGTAAATTAATGTGCTCTTCACAATTGCGAAGCATTAAAGGGAATGATGTATTATTGATATCCTGAGAAGTAAGTCCAAAATGAATAAATTCTTTCACTTCACTGAGTCCTAGGTCTTCAAATTTTTCTTTTAGAAAATATTCTACTGCTTTGACATCATGATTAGTAGTTTGTTCAATTTTTTTAATGGAAGCAGCGTCTTCGTCACTAAAATGCTCATAAATATCTCTAAGGTCTTGGTATTGGTCCTTGCTAAAAGAGGAAAGCTGAGGCAATTTAGCTTCAAATAAGGCGATGAAGTATTCGACTTCAATAATCACTCGATACTTAATTAGTGCATATTCAGAGAAATAATCGCTAAGTTCTTGTACTTTACCTGCGTACCTTCCGTCTACTGGTGAAATAGCACGTAATTTGGCTTTAGTCATACTTGAGTATTTTCACACAAAAGTAAAACATTATGAAGGGTTCTTAGTTTATATTTAAAAATGATTTTCAACATTATTGATGAAAAAATTAAAAGTAAAATTACATTTGTTGAAATTTTGAACATAAAAAACATCATAGAATGTCAAAAAAACTAGTAATCGTAGAGTCTCCTTCCAAAGCAAAAACCATTCAAAAATATTTGGGTGATGATTACATTATTGAGTCTTCGTATGGACATGTAAGAGATTTACCTAAAAAGGATATTTCTATTGATGTTTCAAATAATTTCGAACCTAATTATGTAGTTTCTGACGACAAGAAGGAGGTCGTAAAAAAATTGAAAAAATTAGCTAAGGAAGTTGATGAAGTTTTGTTAGCAACGGATGAGGACAGGGAGGGAGAAGCAATTTCTTGGCACCTGTGTGAGATCTTGGGCTTGGATGCAAAGACTGCAAAACGAATTACCTATACAGAAGTCACTAAGGATGCTATTTTAAAAGCATTAAATAATCCCCGAAAATTAAATATGGGCTTGGTTAACGCGCAACAAGCTCGTAGGGTGTTGGATAGAATAGTGGGTTATGAATTGTCTCCTGTTTTATGGAAAAAGGTAAAGCCATCGCTTTCTGCTGGAAGGGTGCAATCTGTTGCAGTAAGAATAATTGTAGAGCGAGAAAGAGAAATCACCAATTTTGATTCAAATAGTTTCTTTAAAGTTTCGGCTTTGTTTGATGTTGAAGATAAACAAGGAAGACGAACGGTTTTGAAGGCAGAGCTTCCAAAAAGATTGGCTAATGAAGCCGAAGCGATGCAATTATTGGAGGAATGCAAGAACTCTAATTTTACTATCGGTAACATAGAGAAGAAACCTTCTCAAAAAAATCCTGCAGCTCCATTCATAACTTCCACCTTACAGCAAGAAGCAAATAGAAAACTTGGATTTCCTGTTGGGAAAACAATGAGTGTTGCGCAAAAACTTTATGAAGCAGGACACATCACTTATATGAGAACGGATTCAGTAAGTCTTTCTCAAACAGCGGTAAATGCAGCTGTAAATGAAATTACTTCAAGTTATGGCGAGGAGTATGTTAAAGTGAGAAAATACTCGACTAAAGCAAAGGACGCGCAAGAGGCTCACGAGGCTATTCGTCCTACAAATTTCGGAGAACAAGAGGCAGGCGCTAATTTTGATGAGCAGCGTTTATATGATTTGATCTGGAAAAGATCTATTGCGTCTCAGATGTCTTCAGCAAAAATTGAAAGAACCATCGTCTCTGTGGAAATTAGTGAATCTTCAGAACGACTTCAAGCCAAAGGAGAAGTCCTCGTCTTTGATGGTTTCTTAAAAGTATATTTAGAGGGTAAAGATGAAGAAGATGATGATGACGATGTAAGTGGCATGCTACCGCCTTTAGCAGTGGGTCAAGACTTAGATTTGCAAGAGATAACTGGTACAGAACGATTTACAAAGCCAAGTGCTCGTTATACGGAAGCCAGTTTGGTTAAGAAACTGGAGGAGTTAGGCATTGGTCGACCATCTACCTATGCACCAACTATTTCCACTATTCAAAAAAGAGGATATGTGGAAAAGACAAATCGAGATGGAGTAGAGCGAAAATATACAGTGCTTAAGCTTTCCAGTAATAGTATCGTTTCAAATCAAGATACTGAAGTTACAGGGGCCGAAAAAATGAAATTGTTTCCAACAGATATAGGGAGTGTAGTTAACGATTTCTTGATGGAGCATTTTAGCGAAATCATGGAATATGATTTTACTGCTCAAATGGAGCATTCATTTGATAAAATTGAAGAAGGGGAAACGGAATGGAGTGCCATGGTTTCTAAGTTCTATAAACCTTTTCATGAATCAGTAGAAGACACGATAGAAAATGCAGATAGAGCTTCTGGAGAACGAATTTTAGGCAAAGATCCAAAATCTGGACATACCCTACTGGTGCGCGTAGGTCGATACGGGCCAATGGCTCAAATTGGTGCTCCGGATGAGGTGGAGAAGCCTCAATACGCTAAATTATTGCCGACTCAGAGTATCGAAACGATAACTGCAGAGGAAGCCATTGCATTGTTCATTTTACCGAGGGTAGTTGGTGAGTTTGAAGATGAGGAGGTGAAAGCTGCTATTGGTCGATTTGGTCCATATCTCTTGCACAAAAAGAAGTTTGTCTCTATTACAAAGGACAGTGAATTAGATCCTTACACGATTCAGCTGCCTGATGCGATTCGCTTAATTGAAGAAAAAAGAGTAGCAGATGCTAATAAGTTTATCATGGAGTTTGAGGAGGAAGGAATTCAAGTGCTTAATGGTCGATGGGGACCATATATTCGAAAAGAGAAGAAAAATTTTAAAATACCTAAAGAGGTAGAAGCGGAAAAATTGACTTTGCCCGAAGTGCTAGATATCATCAAAAATCAACCTGCCAAAAGAGGAAAGTCTAAGGCAAAGGCAAAGAAATAATTCATGGGTCAAGGTTCTGAAATAAATGCACTTATCCGTCTGCTTGACGATGAAGATCCTGAGGTATTCGAAAACGTCACGAATAGAATTATTTCTTATGGATCAGAGGTAATACCCGAGTTGGAAAATGCATGGAGTGACAGTGCCAATATTAATCTTCATGGCCGTATCGAAGAACTTATTCATATTCTTCAATTTAAAAAATTAAAGGAAGAGCTTAAGCTATGGATCAATGATGATTTGGAGACATTACTCGATGGTGCCTTGTTGGTGGCAATGTCCGAGTTCCCGGACTTAGATAAAGAATTGGCATATCAGTATGTTGATAAGGCAAGGCAAAAAATATGGTTAGAACTCAGCGAGGGATATACCCCATTGGAGAATGTCAATATTTTTAATCAGGTTTTTTACAGTATAATTGGTTATTCAGGTGTAAAAGATGAGAATATTGAATCGCACGATTTCTGCTTAAATCATGTCTTAGAAAGTAAGAAAGGAAATGCTATTTCTTTGGGGATTTTATACCTTGTATTGGCTCAACAATTAGAGCTTCCCATTTATGGTGTTAATCTTTACCGACACTTTATATTGGCTTATCAAAAAAATTATGTTTTTGATTATGACTCGGACAATACACGAGATACGATTTTCTTTATTAATCCAATGAATAAAGGAGTGCCCTTTCAACGAAGGGAAATTAAAGATTATATAGCGTCCATGAAAATTGAAGAGAAAGAGAGTTTCTTTAATCCAGCTGCTAACAAAGCCATCATTCGAGAATTGCTCTTCTATCTAAAATTTCATCTAGTTTCAAAAGGGAAAGACCAAAAGGCAGAAGAAATTTCTGAGCTGATTGAGCTGTTTGATTAGCTGGTTTATTTTTTCGACTGCCACCATGCAATAACAATCAACAGCAGTTGAATAGGGAATCTAATCCACAAAGCTTCCAATTGATTGGTGCCAAGAGCTTCTTGAGCGCCTTCATTAAAAGCTAAATAAATATTAGCAGGAAATACAGCAAGCAATAGCGCAATGATTCCCCAAGCCGCATATTGTCTCTTTGGACTATAAATCAATCCGATACCCAGCAGAATCTCTGCCAAACCACTTAGATGGACCAAAGCCAAATGAAAGGGCAGGTAAGGAGGCATAATTTTCATATAAAAGTCCGGATTCACAAAGTGAAGAGCTCCTGCTATTATGTACAACCCTCCAAAGAAGTAGTAGGAAATTGTTTTTAACTTTCGCATTTTTTAATTGTGTATTAGTCTTTCTAATGTTTTTAGTTTAACTCAGGGCGCTCTGGTAAACTTGCAAGATGATGATATAAGTCACCTAAACCATTCATGATTTCCTTCCACAGATCATCGCTACTGGAGAAAACTTTATTGGCACTCCCTTTCGCAACAATCCAAGAATCCTCAATTAGTTCTTTACGCAACTGACCGGGATCCCAACCCGAATAACCCAGTATAAACTTAAAGTGTTTAGGGGAAGATTCAGCTGTTTTTATTTTTTCAATCATTTGTTGAAAATCGCCACCCCAATATACACCTGGGAGAATCTCTAGAGCGTCCTCAATTTGCAAACTATTGTCATGCAGAAAATAGAGGGAGTCATTAGCGACAGGTCCTCCAAAATAAACAGGCAGCGCCAAATCATCAAGCTCTTCAATAAAATCACTGACTATAAATTCAGTTGGTTTGTTTAAAATGAAACCAAAAGAACCTTCTTCTTTGGAGTGCGCACACATTAAACAAACCGTTCTTTTAAATACATCATCGGCTAGAAAAGGCTGAGAAAGAACAAATGACCCAATACGCAGTTGTTTACGTATTTCTTTTTTATAGTTCCATTTATAACGATCTAGCGCTTTCTTTTTATTCTCCATAATTCAGAGGTATATGGGTTAATCTGTAGACACAAGATTCGAAAAAAAGTTGATAGGAGAAAACTTTTAGGACAATATTTAGTCAATGTGGATAAATGCTTTAAAAAAGAAGAACTAAGCTTTAGAAATAAATTTCTTTGTAGTAACTTTGCGACGTTTTTAAACAGCCCTAGGACGAATAGGTTTTAAAGCTAAAATGAATAATATGAAATTAAGTAATCTAACAAAAGTAACAGGTTTAAGTGTATGGTTTTCTTCACTTTCTGTTATAAACTTTGCTCAAGGATCTGCTGAGGATCCATCCTCGGCAAATTCTTTGGTTATTTTGCTCTTTACTTGTGTAATGGTGCTTGTTGTGTTTTTAGCCGCCATAATGGGAGATAAGATCATTAAGTTAGCTGCAGGAAAAATAAGGAAAGATAGTGAGGCAAAAGAGTTTGGTTTAATTCCGTCGATTAAGGAATTGATTTTCGGCACTCAAGATACCAGCCAATCAAAAAAAAAAATAACTAAACTCAGTCGGGGGTTTGATATCAAATTGAAAGGAAAAGCAAAAAAATCGATTTCAATTTATAATTCAGCTACTTACGCGATAAAACCAACAGATTATAAAGGCCTTCAACCCATCCCTAAGATGCTGCTAAAGGAAGGAGCTAAAGTTAAGGCTGGAGAAAAAATATTTTATGACAAAGGTTTTGAAGGGGTTTTCTTTACTTCACCTGTAAGTGGTAAGCTAATAGAAATAAGGAGAGCAGAAAAACGGGCTATTGCAGAAATTGTTATCCAATCAGATGGTAAAAATTCCTCGGTTAAATTTAAAGCAGCAGCTCCGAAATCTTTGGGTGAATCAGGTGTAAAAAGTCAATTATTAGAAAGTGGAGCCTGGACGGCTTTTGTAGAGCGTCCTTTCGGTGTAATTGCCAACCCAACACTTCGCCCAAACAGTATCCACATTTCTTGTTCAGATACCGCACCCTTAGCTGTTGATTACAGGTATGTTCTTGACCAACTTAATCAAAAAAACATTCAAACAGGTATTGATGCTTTAAATGAGTTAAGTGATAAAGTATATTTAAACCTAGACAAGCAGGCCAACAAGTCTAGTAAGGTGGACCAATTTGAAGGGATTGAAATCAATACTTTTTTAGGCGAGCATCCAGCGGGAAATGTAGGTGTTCAAATCCATCACACTGATGCTATAGCTAAAGGTGATGCGGTATGGACAATCAAAATAGAGGATGTGGCAACCATTGGTAAACTATTTAATGAAGGAGTATATGCTCCTGAAAAAATAGTAGCACTTACGGGTTCTATTGTAAAGAATCCTCATTACGTTAAAACAAGGCAAGGAGCAAATATTGCTCAATTGATTGAAGGGCAAATCCAAGAGGATAATTCTAGAGTTGTTTCAGGAAACGTATTGAGTGGAACACAAATTGCAAAAGATGGTTTTATTGGAGCTTATGACAACCTGATTAGCGTTATTGAAGAAGGTAATCAGCAAGAGATGTTTGGTTGGATTCTTCCACAAACGGCAAGACCTAGTATCTCTCCAACCTTCCCTTGGAGGATGATGGAGCTCGCTCGATTCGATGCCAACACGAACATGCGAGGAGAGCAAAGAGCTTTTGTAGTATCTGGTCAGTATGAAGAAGTTTTGCCTATGGATGTATATCCGCAACATTTAATGAAGGCAATAATTAAGAATGATTTCGAAGAAATGGAAGGTTTAGGTATTTACGAGTTAATCGAGGAAGATATCGCAATTTGTGAGTTTGCATGTACCTCAAAACAACCATTGCAAGGAATATTAAGAGAAGGCTTAGATTATATCCGTTCTCAGAATTAAAATAATAATCAGTTAATTTAAAGTTAGTTAAGAATGAAGTTTATTAGGGATTTCATGGATAAAATAGAGCCGGACAAAGAAAGTAGGTTCTTACATACTTTATGGGATGGTTTTGATACCTTCCTGTATGTTCCAGATCATGTGACCAAGAAAGGGACACATATTAAGGACGGTATGGATTTGAAACGTACGATGATCCATGTCGTAATTGCTATGCAGTTTGCATTTCTAATTGGGATGTACAATATAGGACACCAGCATTATTTTGCATTAGGTTTGTTTCCTGATTTCTTTTCAGGTTTTGGAGCAAAGCTTCTTTATGGTGTATTGCAGTATTTACCTATGATAATCGTTGTCCATCTGGTTGGTTTGGGAATTGAATTTATTTTTGCTGCCAATAAAGGACATGCGATTGAAGAAGGTTTCTTAGTCTCAGGTTTCTTGATTCCGTTGGTTATGCCTCCTGCAACACCCTTATGGATGGTAGCTTTAGCGACAGCATTTGCAGTCGTGATTGCAAAAGAAGCTTTTGGTGGAACGGGAATGAATATCTTTAATATAGCCTTGATCGCAAGAGTCTTTGTATTCTTTGCTTTTCCTGCAGAAATTTCAGGTGACGAGATTTGGATAGCTCCTGATTATTCATGGTTACATAAAGGATTTAGTGCTGTTGCTTCTTTATTTGGAAGTGCTGATTTTTTCAGTATGTCTGTTCCAGCTAATTTAGTTGATGGATATACAGGTGCCACTCCGCTATCCCTTGCCTCTAAAGGTGGTTGGGAGAGCGTACAAGCATACTCAGTGACTATCCAAGGTGAAGTCTATCACCCTTATGAAGTAAGCAATTTAATTTTTGGTAACGTTCCTGGATCTGTTGGTGAAGGAAGCAAGGTGGGGATTATTATCGGTGCATTATTCTTGGTGTTTACGCGTATTGCTAGTTGGAGAATTATGTTGTCAATGATTTTAGGTACTATGTTTATGTCTATCTTATTAAACGTCATCAATGTAAGCTACAGCAGTGAAGTAACTAATGTTTTCATAAGCGTTCCATGGTACTATCAGTTTGCAATGGGAAGTATGTTCTTTGCAATGGCATTTATGGCTACCGATCCTGTTACTGCCTCTGGAACAAATACCGGTAAATGGGTATATGGATTTATGATTGGAGTTGTAGGTATTATTATTAGAGTTTTAAATCCAGCATATCCGGAAGGGTGGATGCTGGCAATCTTATTATTAAACGTGTTTGCTCCACTTATTGATCATGTGGTTTTACAACAAAATATTAAAAGGAGGTTAAGTCGTGTCAAAGCTTAATACAGATTCAAACGGATATACGCTATTTTTCTTAGCCATTATGGTTATGGTGGTAGGAGGTGCGTTAGCATTTATTTCAAGTGCTTTGCAGCCTACAATAGATGCCAATCAAGAATTAGATAGGAGAAAGAAAGTGATGAAAGCTATTCTTTCTCTATCTGAAGAGGAAGAGAATGAAGTGCTTACCAAGGAATTCGTGAATAGCGAATACGAAGGTAAAGTGAGCGGTGTGCTGGTCAATTTTAAAGGAGAAATTGTTGCTGGTAGTATTCCTGCAAAATATCAATTCCGTAAGGAAATGAAAGACAACTCCATTGCTCAGGAAGATAAATTATATCCGGTCTATATCTATGATGATAACGGAGCAAAAGTTTATGTTTATCAAATGATCGGAAGTGGTTTATGGGATGAAATCAATGGTTTCTTAGCCTTGGAAGATGATCAGCGAACTATTAAGGGTGTTGCATTTGACCACGTTGCGGAAACACCTGGATTGGGTGCCGAATTGGTAAAAAATAAATTCAGAGAGCAGTTTTATGGTCAATCGCTTTTTGATGAGAACGGTGAGTACGATTTTGCGGTTTACAAAGCAGGTAAGCTTCCTAAAAATAGTAAAGGGGTAGATGGTTTAGCAGGTGCGACAATTACTACTGACGGTATTCATGCCATGGTAAAAAAAACCAAGGATAATTACATTAATTATATAAGCAAATAAAGCAAGTATCATGAGTGATGTAAAGACAAAACAATTACTTACAGATCCATTAAGTGACAACAATCCAATAACAGTACAAGTATTGGGTATTTGTTCTGCCTTAGCGGTTTCTGGAAATATAAAAAATGCCTTAGTAATGGGTGTCGCAGTTACAATGGTTGCTGCTTTTTCTAACTTGACGATTTCTTCACTTCGAAATTATATCCCTAGTAGAATTCGTATGATTGTTCAGTTAGTGGTGATAGCATTCTTGGTGACCTTGGTCAGTATTTTCTTAAAAGCGTTTTCATATGATTTAAGTAAAGAGCTTTCCGTTTATATTGGTTTGATTATTACCAATTGTATCATCATGGGTAGACTAGAAGCTTTTGCCTTAGCAAACAAACCCATGCCTGCCTTCTTAGATGGTATAGGGAATGGTTTGGGATATGGATT
>JADHRO010000058.1 GCA_016777395.1 Chitinophagales bacterium
TGGTTTCTAATGGTACAGATAATCACTTAATGTTAATTGATTTGCGCAATAAAGGAATCACAGGTAAAGTGGCAGAGCAAACCTTAGGTAAGGCAGAAATAACAGTCAATAAAAACATGGTTCCTTTCGATGATAAATCCCCCTTCGTGACTTCAGGAATTCGTATTGGCACTCCAGCAGTAACTACTCGAGGAATGAAGGAATCCGATATGCTAAAAATTGTAACTTGGATTGACCAGTTGATTCAAAATCCTGAGGATATGGCAGAAATAGACCGAATTCGAATGGAAGTTAATACTTACATGAAGAAATTTCCTTTGTATGCGTAATAGCCTCTTTGCTACTATCGTAATCTGCCTCATGGCATTTTGTGCAAACGCACAGATAACTGCTTTTGATAAGGGTTTCGATGCATTTCAAAGAGCAAAGTTTGACAACGCAGTACATTTTTATACCATTTACATTGAGGACAATAAAAGTCCCAACGCATTTTTTAATAGGGGCTTATCTTATTATAAGTTGGGGGATTTTGAAAATGCAATTGCCGATTATTCAAAAGTTCTTGAGATCGAGTTGGATGACCATGAAGCGCTCTATAATAGGGGGTTAGCCTACTTTGAAATAGGTGATTTTGAAAATGCAATCGCGGATTATGAAGCAGTTCTAGCCATCAACTCTGACTATTTCAATGCATATACAGGTTTGGGTCTAAGTGCATTGTACCAAAATAAATATGAGTCTGCAATTCAATATTTTGACACTGCTATTGAACTTTATGGGGATAGTCCAATCAATTTTTACAACCGAGGCTTAGCTTATCAGGCAATTGAAAATTATGAAAACGCAGTACTCGATTTTTCACTGGTTCTTCGCCTTGATGATTCAAATATAGACGCTTTTATATCTAGAGCAAACATGCACTATGAAATGGGGAAGTATGAGCTTAGTATTCTTGATTATGCAGAGGCAATATCTCTCTCTCCCGAATCTCCTGCCTTATTTTATAACAGGGGAATCTCTTACTATAGTGATAGGCAGTTTGATGCGGCTGTAAAAGATTTTACGGAGGCATTGCGCTATGATTCAACGGATGTGAATGCACTTTGGTATGCAGCACTATGCTACAGGGAATTGAGTGACGAGGGTAATGCAATCCTATATTTTGAAAAGGTTAAAGCATTAAATCCAAATTATAAGCATTTATGGTCAATTGATAAAAATCGCTTGATCCTTAAAAAGTTCATTAAGGAAAACTGGATCTACACTGTGGTAATTGTGCTGTTATTGTTGGCCAGTTTATTTTTTGTGCTTAGAATTTTGAAGAGCACTAAAGCCACCGAAATAGATTAGACAGCAAAACTTTCTCCGCAAGAACATGTTCGACTTGCATTAGGATTCACGAAGTGAAAACCTTTTCCATTTAAACCATCAGAGAAATCTAAAGTTGTATTTGCTATGTAAAGGAAGCTTTTCAGGTCGGTAACCACTTTTACTCCCTTGTCACTAAACTCTTGATCATCTGGCTTAAGCTCGTTGTCAAAGTCCATTTTATAACTTAACCCAGAACATCCTCCTCCCGAAACAGTAACTCGTACAAAGGTCTGCTCGGGTTTACTTTCCAACTGAATTAATTCTTCGATTTTGGTTTTGGCAGATTCGGATATAAATAACATGCGTATAATGTTTAGTGTAAATTTAAACAAATGCTTTGTAAATTTGGTTTCCTAAGATTGTATTATGAAAAAGATTGAGCACATTGGAATAGCAGTAAAAGATTTAGAGGCTTCAAATGAAATGTATACAAAGTTGTTTGGTGAAGCTCCTTATAAGCACGAAGAGGTGGAAAGCGAGTTTGTAAAAACTTCTTTTTTTCGAGCTGGTCCAAATAAAATTGAACTTTTACAAGCTACTGATGAGCGAAGCGCAATCCATAGCTATATCGATCGAAAAGGGGAAGGGGTTCATCATATTGCCTTTGCAGTGGAAGATATTGAAGCAGAAACCGAGCGATTGAAGGGGGAGGGCTTTAAAGCTTTGTTTGACCACCCAAAACGAGGGGCAGATAATAAGCTAGTGATGTTTTTTCACCCAAAAACTACGGGTGGTGTATTGATTGAGCTTTGCCAGGATGCCGACAAGTAAATAGAAGAGAGTTATGCGAGCAATAATGATAGAGCTAACCCAACTAAAGCTAGATTGAAAAGTAGCATGAGGTAATTTAGCCAATTGGGTTTATGCGAATCTGAAAAACCGTTAAGTACACCAACAAAACCCGTCAATGGAACAATTATTATTGCCCATTCAATCCAAGCTTCATCTTTACTAAGGCTAAAGGTTAAAAATAAAAAGACTACACCAAAGAGAATGGTGGGCCGATTGAACTCCTTAAAACCATAAACGAAAACTTGCGCTAAATGTAAAATAGCTGTGCTTAGTAAGGCTGCAAATAATGCGGTTTCCAGATTCATAAATGCTTCAGCTTAGATTCGTTCTGAGAGTTCCAACCATAGCATGGATTTTTCATCAATGCTTTCACCAATAGCTTGAGCCTCTTTGCTCAGCTTGCTTATAGCCTCATAGTCATTAACCAAAACCGCCATGCGCGCATGTAGCTCTTCTTTCTTTTTTTCAAGTTTTTCAATTTCCTTCTCCAAACGATTATAGGATTTTCGTTCTTCATAGGACAATTTTTCAACGGCTTGTTTGGTTTGACTTGGTGTGGAGTCTTCAAGAATTGATTGCGTATTATTTTCCCTGACTTTTTGGATAGCTTTTAGCTCTTCGCGCTCTCTGTAGTGTGAGTAGCTGCCCGGAAAGTCTGCTAGCTCTCCATCTTTGCCAAAAACAAATACGTGGTCAACCAATTTATCCATAAAATATCTATCGTGACTGACTATAATTAAACAACCTGAAAAATCACTTAAGAAATCTTCAAGCACATTTAAGGTCATCAAATCTAAATCATTGGTTGGTTCATCCAAGATTAAAAAATTTGGATTTTGAATAAGAACAGTCAGCAGATACAACCGTCTTTTTTCACCTCCACTTAAGCGGTCAACATGCACGTAATGCATGAATCCAGGGAAAAGGAAACGTTCAAGCAACTGAGATGCTGTGATTTTACTCCCTCCTTTCAATGGAATATATTCCCCAAATTCTCGGACAACATCAATGACTTTCATGCCTTCTTTAAGTTGCATGCCATCTTGACTATAAACTCCGAATTTGATTGTTTCACCAATCACAACTTTCCCTTGATCAGGATTAATTTGACCAGTTAGCGTTTTAAGCAGTGTTGATTTTCCAGATCCATTAGGACCAATTATACCCACTTTATCAAAACGCTTAAACTTGTATTCTACATTTTTAAAAAGAACTTTCTCTCCATATGATTTACAAATTTTATGAAGCTCTAGGATTTTGCTTCCCAGGCGTTCAGGATTTATTTGCAAGGCAATCTCATCTTGCTCAAGCCGTTTGGAGGCTTGAGTTTTCAATTCATAAAAAGAATCAATACGCGCTTTAGATTTTGTGCCTCGGGCTTTAGGCATTCTTCGCATCCATTCAATTTCGGTCCGCATTAAATTTTTAGCTTTGGCTACGTTTGCAGCTTCATTTTGTTGTCGGGCCTCTTTTTTTTCTAAATAATTGGTGTAGTTACCAGTGTAGTTATGAAGAATACCATTTTCTATTTCTATTATTTTTGAACAAACACGCTCTAAAAAGTAACGATCGTGAGTTATTAAAAAGAGCGTCATCTTACTATTAATCAGCCATTCTTCTAGCCATTCTATCATCTCCAAATCTAAATGATTGGTCGGTTCATCAAGAATTAGAAAATCGGGTTCATTAACCAAGACTTTTGCCAGGGCTACTCTTTTCTTTTCACCTCCAGATAAATGGCTTGCATTTTGGTGATAATCTTGTATATCTAATTTGTAAAGCATCTGCTTAACGCGGGTTTCATAATCCCAGGCTTGTGAAGCATCCATTGCAGCAAGTGCTTTATTCATTTTTTCAGTTGCCTCTGGAAGCAATAAGGCTTTTTCATATTGAATAATTGCTTGACTTGCAGGGTTTTCTGCAAACAGTACGTTTTCTAGAATGCTTAATTGACTATCAATAAGTGGCTCCTGCATCAGATACTCTACCTTAAGATCTTTAGCAAAATGAATTCGCCCACTATCGGCAGACTCAATATTGACTATGGCTCTGATTAACGAAGATTTACCTGTCCCATTAGCTGCCACTAAGGCTACTTTCTCTCCTTTATTTATAGTAAATGAAATGTTCTCGAAAAGTAGTTTTTCGCCATATCTCTTGGAAACATTTTCAAGCTGTAGGTATTGCATGAATATTTGCTTAAACTTAAGTTATTAAAGGTAAATCATTGCTCTTTAAAGCCCGTATTTAAGGATACAATAGATTGCTCGAAAACCATCTTTCCAACCAATTTTTTTCCCCTCATCATACGTTCTTCCATAATAACTGATACCCACTTCATAAAAGCGAATATCTTTTATTTTAGCAATTTTTGCGGTTACTTCGGGTTCAAATCCGAAGCGTGTCTCTTGTAGTTTTAGGCCTTGAATATGCTCGGTACGAAATAACTTATAACAGGTTTCCATATCGGTCAGATTAAGGTTATTAAACATGTTGCTGAGGAAAGTTAAAAACTGATTACCCAGAGAGTGCCAAAAGAAAAGAATACGATGGGGTTTTCCACCCATAAACCGACTTCCATAGACTACATCAGCATGATCATCCAAGATTGGTTGAAGCAAGATGTTGTATTCTTCCGGGTCATATTCCAAGTCTGCATCTTGGATGATGAGATAATCTCCTGAAGCTACTTTGATTCCTGTGTGCAATGCTGCCCCTTTTCCTTTATTTATCTCATGTTCTTGATAGTTAAATGAAATCGTAGGATGTGTGTCGATATAGTTTTTTATAGCTGTTCCGGTCTGGTCAGTAGAGCAGTCGTTTACAAGAATGATTTCTTTATTTAATCCTTTAATTAGCTCAACGGCTAATACTTTGTCAAGAATAAGATGAATCGTTCTTTCTTCGTTGTAGGCAGGTATTAATATAGAAAGTGTTGCTGCCAATAGGATTAAGGGTTTAAGTCAATTTTGTTTCCGAGTAGATTTTCAAATTTAAACTCTGTTAAGGCCAAATTTTCATTGGCACGAACTTTAATCCAGCGTTTGTATTCAAACCACCATTTTAACTGATGAGAAACTATTCCTTTTTTAATAAAGGACTCAATAAATGGATGAACAATTAGCAGAAATTTAATATTATTATTGACTAAATATTCGACCTTATTATTAATTTGATCCATTAGAAGCAAAGAAGCTTCGATTTTGCCTGTTCCTCTGCAAGTTGGGCAGTTTTCTTTAGTGGAAATAACCACCTGAGGGCGCACACGTTGGCGAGTGATTTGCATAAGATTAAACTTAGACAAAGGCAGCACATTGGTTGTTGCTTTATCTAGCTTGAGGAGTTGTTTCATTTTATCAAAAACCTGCTTGCGATTTTCAGCTTTCTTCATGTCAATGAAATCGACGACTACTATTCCACCTATATCTCTTAGGCGCAATTGACGCGCTAGTTCTTCTGCTGCACCTAAATTGACAGATGTTGCGTTGCTTTCTTGATCACCTTTCATGGCCACTTTATGGCCGCTATTTACATCCACTACGTGCAGTGCTTCGGTATGCTCAATGACAAGATAAGGTCCTTTACCGAAGTTCACCGTACTTCCAAAACTTGACTTAATTTGTCTAGTAATATCAAAATGGTCGAAAATTGGATTGTTGCCTTTGTATACCTTGACAATATCTTTTTGATCAGGAGCAACTGAGCCAATATACTCCTCCATTTCACTTGCTAGAACCGCATCTGATGTGTGAATAGCTTTAAATTTATCGCTCATCAAATCCCTAATTAAAATTGAGGATTTATCGATTTCGGTAAGTACTTTTTGACGGTAACTAGCATTTTTAAGATTACTCAGCATCAATTCCCATTTCTGAATAAGATGGGTAAGGTCTTTATGCAAATCTGCAGCACCTTTACCTTGAGCAAAAGTCCGGATGATTACCCCAAAATGCTTAGGTGTTAAACTTTTCAGTAGCCTTTTCAGTCGATCTCTTTCATCATCATCCTCAATCTTTTTGGAAACCCCAATGGTCTGTACAAAAGGAGTTAATATAAGATATCTTCCGGCGATTGAAATTTCCGTAGTTAGTCGAGGACCTTTACTGCTTATGGGCTCTTTAAATACTTGTACTGGAATTAGAACTTTTGAACTTAGAACCTCACTGATTTTACCACCTTTGTCAATTTGATGTTGGTATTTAACGGAGTTGATACTATTCGTGTTACCCGCAAGGACACCTTTGAAGAATTGTTTGTAAGTTTTGAATCCAGGACCTAAATCTGTATAATGAAGGAAGGCATCTTTATCATAACCGATATCCACAAAAGCTGCGTTCATGCCAGGCATTACCTTTCTTACCCTCCCTAAGAAAACATCACCAACTTTAAATGAATTTTCATCTTTTTCAAGATGAATTTCAACAAGTTTCTTGTTTTCTAGAAGAGCAATTTCGTTGCCCTTTGCACTACTTCGTATGATCAGTTCTTTTTCCAAAGACTAAGTTATTTAAACGACTAAAAACCACCCAAATGGAGTGGTTTTATCGTTTTCTTTTAAAAAAATGGTGAGAGAAAAAGCAAATAGTCTCCTATTTCTTATTCTTATGACGATTCTTTCTTAGTCTCTTCTTTCTTTTATGGGTTGCGATCTTATGTCTTTTTCTTTTTTTACCACTTGGCATAATTCCAAATTTTGTTGTTTTTACAATTTATGTTTAAAGCAATTGTTGCAAATAGGCATCAATTTCTTTTTTTAAGTCTTCGTTTTCAACAATTTCCTTGCATTTACTAAAACAAGAAATTGCTTTTTCATTTAATCCTAAATTGCTGTATGCCTCTCCAGAGAGGAATAATGCTTCAGCATTTTCGGGCTGCAAAGATAGTACTTTTTCCAATCTATTAACAGCTTTATCATATTGCCCTGAAATAATTCCAAATTTACCTAAGGCTAAATTGCCGTTGAAATGCATGCTATCTTTTTCTATAACACCTAAAAGTAAGGCGATTCCTTGCATAGGTTGAGGGCTTCTATCCACAATTGCGCTTCCTAACTTAACTTGGAGCTCAAGATTAGAACTATCCAAATCAATTGCTTTTTGGTAGGACTTTAAGCCTTCTTCATAAAGCGATGCATTAAAAGTTACGTCATAAGCTGTATTAGAGCTAACGCTAATTTGACGATCACCTGCCACTTCCCAATTGCTTGCAGTTGGCGTTATTTCAGCTTTTAAGGAATGATAATATGCAGCAAAATTATATTGTTTTTTCTCCTCAAAGAAGACAATAAGTGCATCTACTGCTTCAGAATCATGCTGCTCGCTTGCATCTTGAAATAAGGAGAGGGCAGTGTTGCGCTCATCCTCATCGATAGAATCTAGAAACAGGGAGATGGTTTCATTATTGCTGGAACCAATGACCTTATTTGTAGCTTGAATATCTCGATTTTCTTTTATATCAGTGAAAAAATAAATACTGACAATGGCAATAATACTAATAATTATTGCCCAAATAGGCCCTTTGTGCATATGAAATTTAAATTATACTTTATTGCCTTTTTTCACAGACTCAACAAATATTTTAGCTGGTTTGAAGGCGGGTATATTGTGTGCAGGAATAACAATAGCGGTGTTTTTCTTGATGTTTCTTCCGATTTTTTCAGCACGGGTTTTTACGATGAAACTGCCAAATCCTCTTAGATAAACATTTTCACCAGTTTTTAAAGAATCTTTAATTTCCTTGATCATGCTTTCGATTACCACTAAAGTATCTACTTTTGGGACACCAGTTTTATCTGATATCTTGTTTACTAAATCAGCTTTTCTCATGGGTGTTAGTTTTGGGTTTAGTTTTGTTTAAGTGAATGGATAAATCACAAACCAAAAGAAATTAAGTGTATGATTTTTCCTTCTAAAACAGTAATACTCCTCCAATATAATATAAAAACGGGAATTGTTACATAATTTACTGTCGGAATTGTTCCAAAATAAAGGCTTTAACAACAAATGAAAAATGAAAAATCAATTTTTAAAGGTGCATTATTGACTTGGCACCAATTGGTAAACAAAAGGCTAATGCCTTGGAAAGGGATAAAAGATCCTTATAAGGTTTGGCTTTCAGAGATTATATTGCAACAAACGAGAGTCGAGCAAGGGACGAAATATTACCACGATTTTCTCAGAAACTTCCCCACAATTAACGATTTGGCCTCCGCAAGTGAGGATGAGGTATTAAGGCTGTGGCAAGGGTTAGGGTACTATTCACGGGCTCGAAATCTACACTTTACAGCAAAGGATATTGTTAAAAATTATAAGGGGCAGTTTCCTCAATCATTTATCGAATTGTTAAAGCTCAAAGGAGTGGGAAGGTATACCGCTGCTGCAATTGCATCATTTGTTTATAAAGAACCTGTGGCTGTGGTAGATGGCAATGTGATACGTGTTCTGTCGCGATATTTAGGTATTGATACACCCTTTGATACGGGTAAAGGAAGAAAGATTTTTGAAAATAAAGCAAATGAGCTACTGGATAAAGAAAACCCAGACAAATTTAACCAGGCAATAATGGATTTCGGTGCAACGGTTTGTAAACCAAAAAAACCAAGTTGTGAAGTTTGCCCCTTAGCACTAAATTGCCTTGCATACAATGAATACAGGGTGTCATCGCTTCCGGTAAGGAAAAATAGAGTTCAATCTAGATCGAGGTATTTCTTTGCCTTTCATATTGAAAATGAAAAGGGTCTAGCAATTGAACAAAGAACAGATAAAGATATTTGGCAAGGCTTATATCAGCTACCGTTGCAGGAAGTAAAAAGCTATGAGACGAATCTTTCCACTCAAATTGAAAGAGCATTATGGCTTACATTTCAAGAAAACGATATCAATTACTTGGCCCATAGCCCTGTATTTAAACAACAATTGAGTCATCAAAAAATTCATATTATTTTTGTCAAGATAGCGCTACCCCATCCATTTAATGATGGACTAAACTATACATATACTCGAAATTTAACTAAGTTTGCACTTCCGAAAATTTTTATTTTGTATTTACAAGGTAAAAGTCTAATTTTAGATTAAGATATTTTTGAAACTATGATTAATAAAGTTACCCTAGTTGGAAGATTAGGAAAAGATCCTGAAGTACGACATTTTGATAATAATTCATCTGTTTGCAATTTTACAATAGCGACTAGCGAGAGCTATACCGATAAAGAAGGACAAAGAGTTGAGCAGACGGAATGGCATAATTTGGCCATTTGGAGAAAGGGCTTGGTCGATGTTGCGGAGAAATATCTGAAGAAGGGCCATCTGTTATATGTTGAAGGTAAATTAAGAACGCGCAGCTGGGATGACAAGGATGGCAATAAAAAATATACGACCGAAGTGGTTGTAGATTCTTTTAAAATGCTTGAAAAAAGAGAGTCTTCTTCAAATAATCCTGGAGAAGGACAAAATTTTAGTAAAGCACCAGAGCCCATTAGTAATCAAAGTGCCTCACAAGATTCTAGTTCGGCAAAAGTGGAAAATGAATCTGATGATTTACCCTTTTAATTTAATTAACCAAAACCTCTTTTGTGGAAAGTGATAGCGTCCCTCCCTCGGAACCCTTTAGTTTAATCATATGGATGGCTATCATGCTTGCAATTAATGCAAGTTATTATCACTTGCTTATTTCTTTAGTGCTTATCACATTACTTGCTTTTTCTGCACTTATTTCTGGATCGGAAGTCGCCTTTTTTTCAATTACTCCCGCCCAAATTCAAGATTTGAAGGAAAGCGAGGATAAAGCAGATTTCAGGGTAAGAAATTTACTCGAAAGACCTCGGCTGTTATTGGCTACGATACTTATCTCTAATAATTTTGTTAATGTATCAATCATAATACTGTTCAATTTCTTAATGAATCAGCTGCTTCC
>JADHRO010000059.1 GCA_016777395.1 Chitinophagales bacterium
CCAAAATTGAGAGAGAAAACTATTTTTTATAAACTTGAGGATGAATCTTATAGTCCTCGATTCATGCAGTTACTTAAGCGGTATTATCTTCATTTTTGATTATTGAAATCATTTTTGATTCACAAAGTTTAAAACCTACCTTTATATCTGTTAATCAATCGTTATTTTACCATTATTGACTTATGAAAAATATCACAAATAGTCTATTTAAATTATCCATTTTTCTTTTTTTATATGCTTGTGGTGAAGCCCCTTCTCCAGGACTGAATGTTGAAAATAAACAGAACATTAAGAAATATACAAAAGAAGCAAGAATAACCCTTGAAGATATTACAGATCCTTTATCGTACAAGGGAGTTGGACCTATCGATAAACTAATATTAAAGGAAACAATTGATGAAACACTCGCATCGCATGGCATGGAAGTTTTTAATGCTAATTGTATCGCCTGTCATAAAATGGATTCCCGATTAGTTGGTCCAGCACTTGCGGGAGTAGTAGAAAGAAGATCGCCTGAATGGATTATGAATATGATCTTGAATCCTGAGGGTATGCTAGAGCAAGACACCCTCACAATGGCGCTGTTTAATGAGTATAAATCTCCCATGCTAAATCAACACTTAAGCGAGGAAGATGCGCGTGCTGTGTTGGAGTATTTTAGAGCAGATTTTTAATCCACTGAGTCCTCCCTCCAAAAAATATATTAAGTATTTTTTTTAACGCAGTTTAATTTAGTTTTCTTGTTTAATGAGTTCTTTGGTAAAACTGTTGTTTGTGGGATTAATACTAACTGTATTCCCAGTACTTTATCAAAGAAATAGACAATAATTATTATTATTTTAGAACCTCCCAACTTGTTTTGATCAGAATTTAGCTATTCGTTCAAATTTTTAATAAATAATCGAAAACTAGCTTTATATTTGCAATCCGTTGAGCAAAATGTATCGACGAAGAAGCCCTGGTGGCGGAATTGGTAGACGCGCTGGATTCAAAATCCAGTTCTTTCGGGAGTGCGGGTTCGATTCCCGCCCGGGGTACGAGAAAAAGAGCCTAACAATTTGATTGTTAGGCTCTTTTATTTTTCTTAAGCTTAAATGTTACTGACCACTCAACCACCTAAAAATATCATTACCATTGGCATATATCAGCAAAGAGAATAGTAAGGCCATTCCTGCTACTTGCGCATAGTACATGAATTTTTCTGGAGGAGGTTTTCTGAATATCATTTCATAAATCGTAAAGACCGCATGTCCGCCATCTAATGCAGGGATTGGAAGTAAATTCATAAAAGCAAGAATAATCGATAAGAATGCAGTCTTGCTTAAGAAAGCATACCAAGAAAAACCGCCTGAATACAATTTAGCAATAGTTCCAAAGCCACCGATTTGTCTAAAACCCTTCACCACGGGATCAAACATTAATTTAAACTGACGAACATAGAAAACTAAGGTCTCCCACGACTTCACAGGACCTGCTACCAGCGCTTGAAAGAAGTTATAGTCTCTATGTGTTATCTTCAAATCACTCTTCGTGAAGAAGCCCATTGCGGAGTTCTCGTCTAACTGTGTGCTAAGCGCTAAAATTTCTCCATCTCGTTCAACTTCAAAATTAACTTGCTTATTCGGTTTATCTTTCTTTAATAGAAGTAAATCTTGGTGATATTCCACAGGCTCACCTTCAAAACTTACTAGCCTGTCACCTGCTAATGCGCCATTATTTGCTAAGACCTTACTCGTCACCGAATCGATAATACTTAGTTCTGCAGTTGCAAAAAGTATAATACTAGGATCTTCAATCACACTTTTATAAAAAAGCTTATCTATTCCAGTTATCGTTCCCTCCTGCCCATCACGAACATAGCTTATGTTATCTGCCAAGGAAAAGAGCATTTCTAGCTTCACTTTCTTAGCATCCTTTATTTTTTCTCCGTTTACATGCGTAACGATATCACCATTTTGAAGGCCTAGCGCAGCACCTGTTGAATCGACGTATATCCCATGTACTTGATCTTCAACCTTTAGGTAATTATCGCCCCATACACCTGCTATCACTGCATAAATAACGAATGCCACTAAAATGTTGACAATAATTCCTCCGAGTAAAATGATTAAGCGCTGCCATGCCGGCTTCGCTCTAAACTCATGCTCTTGAACAGGTTGTTTAAGCGCATCTGCATCCATACTTTCGTCCATGATACCAGACATCTGTACATATCCCCCAAAAGGAAACCAGCCAATCCCATACTCCGTATCGCCAACTTTCTTTTTGTACAAAGCGAATTTAGCCACCTCAGGCATTGGGAAAAGAAAATCAAAAAAAAGATAAAACTTCTCTACGCGAACTCCGAAGTATTTAGCTGCAAAAAAGTGACCTGCTTCGTGTAGAACAATTAGTAGCGATAATCCTGCAAAAAATTGCACCACGGTAATGAATGTTGCCATAGTTATAATTGAAGCGCAAGATTACGAAAAATAAGCCACTTTATAGTCAAATTAACCCTTTTTCACATACTTCAATAGCTTATCTGCTAATTCGCGATTATTTGCTAAATGTTGAACCTTGTTTTGACCACCAACTTTGTCATTTTCGGCAAAGTATAAGGCAAATCCACCAGTTTCAATAAGCGTAAGCTTTATTTGCCCTAAAAGAGCACCTTGTCTTAAATCTCGATAATAGCTATTCCTACTTTGAACCAGCGCATCCAATTTTCTGGCGTAGAGAGCAAGATCAACATCTCCAGCATTCTCCAACTCTATAAACCACTCATGACAAGATTCACCTCCATTTGAAGCGACAATTGGAGCCACGGTAAACTCAGTGTACTTGACCCCCATTTCCCCACTAGCCTGACTGATAGCCGCTTCAACCTCTTCTTGAATAACGTGCTCACCAAAAGCAGAAATAAAATGCTTAATTCGACCAGTAACGACAAGCCTGAAAGGCTTAGCACTCACAAATCTGACTGTATCACCCGTATTGTATGCCCATAATCCGGCATTTGTACTAACAATCAAAACATAGTCCACTCCAAGTTCAATACCTCCTAAATGGACACGATTGGCTTGCTTGTTATATATTTCTTCTGATTTGACAAATTCGTAAAAAATACCAGCTTCCAAATTCAATAATAAACCCTCCTCCTTTTGAGAGTCCTGGTAGGCAAAAAAACCCTCAGAAGCTGGATAAGTTTCTATCGTATCCACGCCCGCACCGAGTAAAGCAGACATTTTGTTTTGATATGGTTTATAATTAACACCACCATGTACATACAACCGGAGGTCTGGATAAATAGTTTTTAAATTTTCAGCACCCGTCTTTTTTAAGAGTTGCTCAAAATACATAACACACCATGGAGGGATACCACTCAATAATGACATCTTTTCTGTCACAGTCTCCTCAACTATCGCATCCAGTTTTCCATCCCAGTCTTCTATACAATTGGTCACATAAGATGGAAGCCTATTGCCCAAAAGCCACGAGGGAACATGATGGTAAACGATACCCGATAACCGACCAATATTGATTCCATTTTCTTCGGATAAACTTGGACTTCCTTGAAGAAAAATCATTTTTTTTGAAAAGAAATCGGTAATACCCGTTTCATTTACATAAGCAAACAAACAATTTCTTGCAGCCTTAATATGATGCCCAATCGAATCTTTGGTAATAGGAATATATTTTGAGCCACTAGTCGTACCACTAGTCTTTGCAAAATAGATGGGCCGACCTTTCCAAAGCACATTCTTTTCACCATTCCTAGCTCTGAGAATATATGGTTTTATTGCTTCGTAATCTTGTATTTCAACTTGACATTTAAAGTCATAATATTGGTCAATTTGATCAAAATTATGATTTTTTCCGAAGCTAGTATTCTTAGAGTTTTTAATTAAGTAACCAAATGTATTTAATTGATTAACAACACCTAAAATATGTATATTTTCAGTCTTACGAGTTTGTCTTCTAGCAATCGGCTTTATTAAAAAATCTAGATACCTCATCACTGCAAATCTACATATAAAAACTAAATGCCTTTACGATTCAATTAACAAATATCATATGTTTTATTTCGCTACAAATAAGCTTATATTTATAGCTTAAATCTTTAATAAATTTTATGAAAATTTTAATCCTCAGCGTGCTAATGCTATGCACTACCCTTCAGGTTCAAGCTCAAGAGGACTTATGGTCGCTAAGAAATTTTGAAGAACTTCAGCTTCAAGGCACCCAATATATTTATCCTGACAGAGCAGCTAGCTTCCATGTAGATTATCAGGTTTTAAAAGCATCTGCTTTTAAAGCTCCATTAGAGGATAATTTGGGTAATGTTTCTGCTTCGCCTACAGTCATTGATGTGCCTATGCCGGATGGCAGTTTAACTACTTTCAAAATTGTAGAATCTCCCGTTTATGAAATGGGCCTCACAGAAAAGTATCCTAATATGAAAACATTTCTTGGATACAACCCCGACCATCCAACTTGGTCCGCTAGATTTGATATAACACCCGCTGGTTTCCACGGAATGATACTAGGAACTGATAAGGGAACGATTTTTATTGATCCGATTATGCATCTTGGCGACATTAATCACTACTTCTCGTATTATAAAGATGACTTCAAAAGAGAAAATGCACAGTTAATTTGTCACTTAGATGAAGAAACGCCGTTTAGCATAAGTTCTTCAAATAATAATGGGATTATTAAAAGTTTTGGATCATGTGAATTAAGAACCTATCGGCTAGCGGTTTCTGCCACTGGAGAGTATACTGTATTTCATGGCGGAAGCGTTGCTCAAGCCCTAGCGGCTCAGGTCACCACTATGAATAGGGTTAATGGTGTTTTCGAAAGGGATATATCTATAAGAATGAATCTTATCGCCAACAACGACTTAATCATATACACAGACGCCGGAACAGATCCTTTTACCAATGGCAATGCAGGAGCTATGATCAATCAAAATCAAACCAACACTGATGCAGTTATTGGATCAGCTAATTATGATATTGGTCATATTTTTGGAACAAACAGTGGAGGTCTAGCGCAGTTATATTCGCCATGCTCAAACAATAAAGCACGAGGGGTAACTGGAGGTCCCGCTCCTATTGGCGATCCTTTTGACATTGATTATGTATCGCATGAAATGGGGCATCAATTTGGAGCTAACCATACTCAAAACAATAGTTGCAATCGAAATGGGGCTACCGCAATTGAGCCAGGAAGTGCCTCAACAATTATGGGTTATGCAGGAATTTGTAATCCAAATATTCAAAACAATAGTGACGACTACTTTCATGGTATTAGTATCGAGGAAATGGGCAATTTTATTACAGGTTCAGGTCATAACTGCCCTGTAAAAACTCCGCTTTCCAATTTGGCCCCTTCTGTAACTGTGCCAGCGGCAACAGTAAATATTCCTGCAAGCACTCCTTTCAGTTTAACAGCCTTAGCTACTGACCCTAATTCCTCAAATACCTTAACTTACTGTTGGGAGCAAATGGATAATGCAGTGGCCACTATGCCGCCAACATCCTCAAATACTGATGGACCTGCATTTCGCAGCCTCGACCCGAGCACTAGCCCGACAAGATATTTTCCAAATCTGCCTGATGTTATAGCTGGGAATAACCCAACGTGGGAGGTTCTTCCAGCTGTCACAAGAAGTATGGATTTTAGAGTTATGGTACGAGATAATTCTCCGGGTGGCGGCTGCAATGACCATGCAGATATCACGGTAGAAGTTGATGGCAACGCTGGCCCCTTTATCGTGACTAATCCAAATAATTCAGGTATTACTTGGACAGGGAATACCAATACCACGGTAAGTTGGGATGTAGCAAATACAGACCTTTCGCCCGTAAGTTGCAGTAGCATCAATATTCTCATATCTTATGATGGAGGGCTAACTTTTCCAGATACACTAGCGAGCAATGTGCCTAATGATGGCAGTCAAGTGGTAAGTGTCCCTAATATTGGCACAAGCGACGCTTTGATTATTGTGCAATGCGCGAATGGCACATTCTTCGATGTTTCAAATAACACCTTCACTATCACTGCAATCATAGATGACTTTACCCTTGACCTAAGTAACCCCAATCAAACCATATGCGCGGGAGAAAATGTAAGTTTCGATATTAACATTGATTTTGTAGGTACATTTAATGATAATGTTTCGCTAAGTTTAACTGGAACTCCTGTGGGGACATCGTTCAGCATTAGCCCCAACAATCAAGCACCGCCATATAACTCGACCCTCACGATTACGAATACCGCAGCAGTTTCTGGTAATTTTAACCTTACCTTAAATGCTTCAAGTTCAACAGGAATTAAAAGCTTACCAATAACGCTAACTGTTTTAGCACGTTTATCTGGTACTGTAAGTTTGATAAGCCCATCCAATGGAGAAACTGGCGTAAGTTCGCCGAGCATCTTTTCTTGGACAGCAATACCCAATGCAGACTTTTACAACATTAAACTTGCTACTGATTTAGGATTAACTTCAGTCATTGAGAATAGTAATGGATTGACCAGTGAAAGTTATACATCCGGAATTTTACCAGCAAACACAACCGTATACTGGCAGGTGGAGGCGGTGAATGCGTGTGACACAATAACTGGTGGTCCCTTTTCATTTACTACAATCAATTGTACGACCTATAATAGTACTGACATTCCGGTTAATATTTCTAATTCAGGCACTCCAACAGTTAGTTCAAACCTTTTAATTAGCGGATCTACCGGAATTATAAATGACCTTAATGTAGTCAGTTTATCAGGAAACCATACCTATATTTCAGATTTATCTTTCATTCTAACGAGCCCCAGTTCAACAGTAACTACCCTTCTCTCAAATATCTGTAACAATCAAAACAACTTCGACATCCAGTTTGATGATTTGGCCTCAAACAACAATTACCCATGTCCACCAACGGATGGTTTAAGCTATCAACCAGAAGATAGTTTATCTGCATTTAATGGTGAAAATGCAAACGGCACATGGATTCTCACTATCGAGGATGCTTTCAACATAGACGGTGGTCAGTTAAGTGCTTGGGGAATAGAAGTTTGTTACGCTCCACTACCATGCTCACCCTTGACCGAAACGATAAACCTGACAGGATGTGATTCTGTTTTATTTCAAGGTGACTGGTTTGATTCGGACACAGTGGTCGATGTTTTGATTCAAGGTGTTGGATTGAATGGTTGTGACTCGTTGATAAGCTATAACCTTAATGTAAATTATTCTGCTACAACTTTTGCCAATGCTACATCTTGCGACCCTGCTAATGTAGGCGTATCCAGCGTCACCAACCCCAATCAATTTGGCTGTGATTCGGTACATACCATTACGACGACCTTGTCTCCATCAGATGCTACCTTTGCCAATGCTACATCCTGCGACCCTGCTAATGTAGGCGTATCCAGCGTCACCAACCCCAATCAGTTTGGCTGTGATTCGATACATACCATTACCACAAGCTTGTTGCCATCAGATGCTACCTTTGCCAATGCTACATCCTGTGACCCTGCTAATGTAGGCGTATCCAGCGTCACCAACCCCAATCAGTTTGGCTGTGATTCGGTACATACAATTACCACAAGCTTTTTGCCAACTAGTGTTACAATAGCTAATATTACTGAATGTGATTCTGCTTTTGTGGCAGGTATATGGGTTGTTGCTTCAAGCACTGTTAATGATACTATAGTTAGTGGTGCTATAAATGGTTGTGATTCAATCACAACATATAATATTTTGATTAACAACTCAACTCAAACAACTGAATTCATTACATTCTGTGATAGTTACACCTGGATTGATGGAATTACCTACACTAGCGATAACAACACAGCTACATATACCATTCAAGATGGAGGCTCTAATGGCTGTGATTCAATAGTAAACTTAAATTTAACAATAGAGACAGATCCAAATATCAGTATAAGTTATTCAAATGGAGTTCTTACAGCAAGCGCAGGGTTAAGCGCTTACCAATGGTATAGAAATGGACAAGCAATTCCGGGTGCAAATAATCAGACCTACTCACCAATATCATCGGGATCATACACATGTTCTGCGTTCAATGGCTCATGTCAAGGATTCTCGAATGCTATTGATGTATCTTTAACAGGTATAAACGATGCTTCATTTGAGTATATAAGAATTTATCCGAATCCAGTGAGTAATATCATGCGACTGGATATTGCCAAGGAGGCCTTATCGTCTCTTAAGTTGATTGATGTAGCAGGAAGATTAGTAGCAAATTTAGATACATCAAAGAGAGCGTTTGATATGAAAGATTACGCACGTGGAATGTACTTCATTGAATTGAGCAATGAAGACAAGCAATCGATTGTAAAAATCGTCTTGAAGTAAGTTTAGTCCAGTATTATTCACCACTCTTGAGATGTTTGATTTTAAAAAATTTTTGCAGTATATTTATTAAGGATATAAAGATTGTAGTATGACAAAAAATAGACCTTTAAAACTAGTTATTCTTTGCCTATTTGCTATTCTTGGTATTAGATCCAATGCGCAAAACTGCGACACTCTTGATCAACAATGGCTCACTCCTTCACCAACTGCATCTTTCTATGGCTTTGGTGGTGGTTGGATATCAGGTATTCCTGATCCTGTAAATTCAATTGCATTCACTGACCAAAAAGGAATTTTCGAACGATTTACAACGCCAAGTCCAGGTGTAACTCCCTTGGGAGCAGTTAGAGTAGGCTTGGGGTTATTGAGAGATGATGATGATGATATGCGCTTTGATATTGTGGTGTATGATGATGATGGATTTGGTTTGCCCGGCACCGCTTTAGGAGGTTTAGGTTCAATCTCACCGACAGCTGTTGGCTTTCCAGGAGCTGGTATGTATGCGGAAGCCTGGTTCTTACTTCCACCTGGTCTTATTCCCACAACAAACGATTTTCATGTTGGTGTCATTATAAGGGCTGGAGATATAAACGATACTTTAGCAGTCTTAAGCTCATGTTTGGGTCCTCCAGTATGTCCCGTTGCTCAAGGTGAAAGTGATGGCTCCAATCATATATTTACTTCAGGATTTGGTTTCGAAAATCTCCTAACTACTTATGGAGCCGATTTTGACTTCAATATCGTTCCTAGATTTGGATATAATATCGACGGAACATTTAGCTACTCAAGTAATACTTTTTGTAAAAATGAACCCAATCCTTCACCAACTATTACGGGTGTCAGTGGTGGTTCTTTTTCAAGTTCTTCTCCCAATTTAATCGTTAATCCAAGTAGTGGACAGATTAATTTATCCTTGAGTACAGCAGGAAATTATATCGTCTCTTATACTCCTTTAAATAGCTGTAGTTCCAATACTTTTTCAATTACGCTTAACAATACGAGTACAGGAATAGATAACCAAACAGCATGTGACTCATTTCCTTGGATAGATGGAAACGTTTATACATCCAGCACTACTGCTACATTCAATATCCCAAACGGAGCAGCCACTGGCTGTGATTCATTAGTCACCTTAAATTTAACAATCAACAATACTGATTCCACATTTGCTACAGCCACGACCTGTGATCCGTTGAATACTGGTGTTGCGAGTGTAACAAATCCTAACCAATTTTTATGCGATTCCGTGCATACGCTTACAACCACCCTATTACCACCAAGTTTTGCAACCGTAATTGTGAATGAATGTGATTCAGCTTTCATTTTAGGCTCATGGCTATATACTTCAATTACCTTCAACGATACAATATCTTTAGTTACTGCAAATAATTGTGACTCTATTACTACATTTGTTATCACTATTACCAATAGTTCTGCTCCAACACTTATTACCTCCACAACTTGCTCGCCTTCTCAGGTAGGATCCATTTCAGATACCTTAATGAACGCAGCAGGCTGTGATTCTCTTGTTGTCACTAATACTTCCCTCCTACCCACTGCATCTGCAACTCAATCTGTGACATCTTGTGACTCTACTCAAATTGGAAGTTCTTGGTATTTCAATTCAACTATCTTCAATGATACAATTCTTGGCGCTGC
>JADHRO010000060.1 GCA_016777395.1 Chitinophagales bacterium
AAGCCCATTTTTTTAGCTTGGAATGGAAAGATATTTTTTCCTGTCAACATCATATCCAATGCTTTTTGTAAACCTACTCTTTTAGGAAGACGCTGAGTTCCACCGCCGCCTGGCAACAAACCAAGTTTCACTTCGGGTAAGGCAAACTTTGTTGAAGGATGATCAGAGCACACGATGGCATGACAAGCAAGTGACAACTCTGTCCCTAAACCATAGGCAGTGCCATGAACCGCAGCAACTATAGGCTTCTTTCCAGCTTCTAATTCTGCTAAACCAGCATGACCTTTCGATTGAATAGGTCTAAAGTCACCAATTTTTTCAATATTAAATGCCTTGATATCTGCTCCAGCAATGAAATCTTTCTTTGCTGAGGTAATTATTACTCCCTTGATATCATCATCGGTTTTTATTTCTTCAAAAACCTCATCTAAGACTCCCATCATTTCGGGAGATACAACATTCATTTTCTCCAATCGGTGATCTAACCAGATTGTGGCGATACCATTTTTCTTTTCGAGTCTTAATACGTCTTTTCTTGTCATTGTTTTATTATTTACGATAGAAAGTACCCAGTTAGAAGTACCTGGGATTTCACCAAACTATCAACTCTTTAAATTATATGTAATTTTAATATTGTTTTGCCCCACTCCGCCCACTTAGTACTTCTTAATCAACATGGCGTGCCCATGGGCCCCAGCTGCACAAGCGGATAATAAAGCGTATTTGCCATTTTCCGCATGTAATCTGTTTGCCGCTGTAGTTAACAATCGACTTCCCGTTGCTCCAAATGGGTGGCCAATGGATAATGATCCTCCCCATAAATTCAATTTATCAAAATCAACCTTTCCCACTGCCTTATCTCTTCCAAAGTTTTCTTTGGCAAATTCATCACTTTCAAGCGCATTTATATTAGCAAGAACCTGCCCGGCAAAAGCCTCATGAATTTCTAAAACATCAATATCATCGAGCTCCAAATCGTTTCTCTTCAAGATTTCTGAGATTGCATAGGCGGGACCCAATAACAATTCATTCATTAAATCTTGTCCAGTAAAAACATAATCAACAATTTCTGCTTTGGGGGTTAAACCTAATTCTTTCGCTTTCTCTTCTGTTGCCAACAATGTTACTGCTGCGCCATCGGTTAAGAAAGAAGAATTTGCAGCAGTAAGCGTACCATACTTCCTATCAAATGCGGGACGAAGTTTACTAACTTTTTCCATTTTGGAATCACCCCGTACACCATTATCCTTTTGAATTGCTTTAAATTTTGGAGGAAGGGCAACTTTGCATACTTCTTTTGCTAAATGACCATCATCCCAAGCCTTCGCAGCTAAGTGATGAGAACGAACGGCAAACTCGTCTTGCGCATTTCGCTCAACTCCAAATCGAGCAGCCATCATATCGCAGTCTTGGCCCATAACCCTATTCGTAGAAAACTCAGCAACTCGCGGCTTTTCTGGCAAGAAATCCTTGTAAGAGAGCGAAAAGATGAATTTCAAGGTATCGCCAAGTCCTCTTAATTTTTGCGCATTGAATAACTTCTTCCGCATTTCTCTTCGGAAGCCAATAGGTGTATCAGATGTATTCTCAACTCCACCTGCTATTGCTACATCGTATTGACCAGCCAACATTTCGACATAAGCATTCGATATTGCTCTATTTGCAGAAATACAAGCCATCGTAACTGTAGAACAAGGCGTGGTATTTGGAATGCCCCCAGTTAAGGCCGCTTCCCGAGCAACATTACTCGTTTGTAAGTTGGAGATTACCGTTCCCATAATCACCTGCTCAATATCTTTTGGATCAACACCTGTTTTGGTCAGTAGACCTTTTATAGCATAAGTCCCCAATTCGTAGGACATTAAATCCATATAATCTGTACCCGATTTCAAAAAAGGTGTTCGGCAACCATCTATTACTACTATTTTCTTGCTCATTTTTATTACTTTTGAATATTCAATGCGTGCATTGCAAATGTAAGACAAAAATTTATGACAAAAAAAAAAGATTCACACAGCGCAGATGCCTTTTTGCATATCGCAAGTCAACTGGTTGTTTATCAAATAAAAACAGCTTGGTTGCAAATCCAAAAAATGGGAGACAAAATTGCCTCAAAGTATGACGCGAGCCTATCTATGGCTTTTGTCTTAATGGCTATATTTGAGGAATCGGGCACCCCAGTCACCAAAATAGCTCCACGCATTGGAATGGAGCCCAACAGCCTTTCACGATTGCTTAAGCGTTTAGAAAAAAAGAACTACATCTATAAACAAAAAGACAAGGCTGATAAACGAATTGTATTGATTCGCTTGACTGAACTAGGAAAGGACCGACGAGAAGTGGCGTTGCGGGCTGTTTTTCAGATGGAAAAAACCTTAATCAAAAAACTTACAAATCAGGATTTACAAGGTTTTTTTAAAGTAATGAATGCTGTAAACACGCTTGGTTGATTGAACTTTCTTGTGCATTAACTTTTTCTTGAATAAACATTGAAAAGATCACTTGAAATTCTAAAAAGAAAAAGCTATCTTTGCGTTCCGAAATTTTAAAATTATTTAATAACCATTATGAATCAATACGAAACTACATTTATTGTAACACCAGTTCTCTCTGATGAGGACGTAAAGAAGACTATACAAGAGTATATGGACTTTTTAAAATCCAATGGTGCTGAGATCGTTGAAGAAGCTCACTGGGGCTTAAAGCAAATGGCTTACCCAATCAAGAAGAAAACCACAGGTATCTACCATCATGTAGAATACAAAGCGGTTCCTGAAATGATTGAGAAGTTTGAGCTTTCCCTTCGTAGAGACGAAAGCATTATGCGATTCTTATCTGTTAAGCTAGATAAGTATTCTTTAAAGTATAATGATGACAAACGCGCTGGCTTAGTTGGTCGAAACAAAAAGAAACAAGAACCCCAAAAAACTGAGGAGGCATAAAAATGGCGCAAAACAAAAACATAAGATTCCTATCAGCAATTAAGATTGGAAAAGAAAAGAAAAAGTACTGCCGATTCTTAAAGAACGGAATCAAGTACATCGACTACAAAGATCCAGAGTTTTTACTGAGCTTTGTAAATGATCAAGGGAAGTTGTTACCTCGACGTTTATCAGGTAATTCTTTAAAGTATCAACGTAAGGTTGCACAAGCAGTAAAAAGAGCTAGGCATCTAGCTTTATTGCCGTACTCTACCGATTTATTAAAATAAGCTAAAATCAATTACAATGGACATTATACTAAAAGAGAGAGTTATTGGTTTAGGAGAAAAGGATGCTTTAGTAACGGTTAAAACTGGGTATGGAAGAAACTATTTGATCCCTCAAGGTTTGGCTATGATTGCTAACGCGACCAATAAAAAAATATTAGCAAACAACCTCAAGTTTAAAGACAAACGAGAAGCATCTATCATCGCTGAATACAAAGAAATTTCAGTTGTTTTGAAAAGCGCTGCAGTGAATGTGGGAGCTAAGATTGGTACAACCGATAAAATTTTTGGTAAAATTACTACTCACCATTTAGCTGAAGCAATTAAGACTCAGTTGGGTGTTGAAGTGGATAGAAGAAAAATAACTATTCAAGGTGATGAAATCAAAACTTTAGGTGAATACGTGGCAACTCTAGATTTACACGAGCAAGTGCAAGCAGAAGTTAAATTTAATGTTGTTGCTGAATAGTTAACACTAAGACTAGATATATTATTTAAAAAGCCCTCCGAATTTTCGGGGGGCTTTTTGTTTTGAATACTAATTGAGTAGCTCTTTATAGTAATTTTACTCCGTATCGTAGTATCTATTCATATCTCAAGGCATCGACAGGATTTAACTTACTAGCCCGATACGCGGGAAATAATCCAGCCAGTAAACCAATCATCGTACAAAAAACAATCCCACCTATTACCCAATCAATGGCTAGAGTAAACTTTGAGTCCAAGACAAATACAGCAATCAAATTACCTAATATTAATCCTAAAACAACCCCTACCAATCCACCAAAAACACAGATTGTTATTGCCTCTAACAAAAATTGCATAAATACAGTACGACTTGTTGCTCCTAAGGATTTACTCAGCCCTATCTCCCTTGTTCGCTCGTTAACAGACACGAGCATAATATTCATCAAACCTACCCCCGCTCCCAGTAAGGTTAAAAACCCTATAACCCCCGTAGCAATTTCAATAAATGATATTTGTTCCAAGTATGTGTTGGCTAGTTTATCACTGCGAACAATACTGAAATTATTTTCATCTAAAGCACCAAGCTTTTTCACATTACGCATTAGTCCTTCTGCTTCTGCTATTGCTTTTTCAATTAAATCTGAATTTGTAGCCTCTATAATTATATTAAAACTGGCTTGACTTAAATCAAAATCTTTTCGTGCATTAGTATATGGAATTAAAGCAAAATTATCGTTCTTGCCAGCTGATGCTCCTTTAGACTCAAGCATACCAACGACCATGTATTTTTTGCCATCGATTAGAATCTTACTCCCCACTACAGAGTCCGCTGCAGGATACACTTTAGCCGCAGCATCATACCCCAAAATACAAACACCAGAACCATTGAGCATTTCCATTTCGGTAAAATTTCTTCCTGCAGCAATATTTTTACCGGCAATATCTATATACATCAAATCTCCTGCTTCAATACTTACATTTGGATTGGACTCCTTGAACTTACTTTTTAGTGTAATATTTTTATCCACCGTGGTATTCAAAGATAAACCTGCAGGAAAGGTATATTTCTTCGCAAATGATTCCGCTTCAGCGTATGTAATTATCTTTAAATCCGAATTGGATGATCGTCTTCTAGTAACACTACCCTCCTTTTGAATAGTAAAAGCCCCTGCACCCAATTCAATGAAATTTTCAGTTATATTTCCTCGGATAGCATCAATACAAGTAAATATAATTATCAATGCCATTATCCCAAAAGAAATTATGAGCAAAGTAAGTATACTTCTCAAGCGGTTTGCCCTCAGTGCAGAAAATGCAAGCTTAATATATTCACTAAAATTCACGCTACAAATTTAAAGCTTTTTAAAAGCTTTCTTTCTTTTTTTATTGGTCAATTACTTAATGCTACAAATCCTTAAAATTATCTTATGCAAGTTGTATCTTTGCTTGGCACAATTTACACAACCTAAAACGAAAGAATAATATGGCTTTTGACATCGGAATGATTAAAAATGTTTACCAAGAGCTTCCTGCTAAAATTGAAGCAGCTAGAAACGCACTTCAAAGACCTTTAACGCTTACTGAAAAAATTCTTTATACACACCTTCATAAAGAAACTCGACTTCAAAAATTTGAAAGAGGCAACTCTTATGTAGACTTTGCACCAGATCGAGTAGCTATGCAAGATGCAACAGCTCAAATGGCCTTGCTGCAATTTATGCAAGCAGGTAAAAAGCAAAGTGCTGTTCCGACGACCGCTCATGCAGATCACTTGATTCAAGCAAAGTTAGGCGCTAGTAAAGATTTACAAGAATCTATGAACTTAAACAATGAAGTTTTCAACTTCTTAGGTTCAGTTTGTAATAAATATGGTATTGGTTTTTGGAAGCCAGGTGCGGGAATTATTCACCAAGTTGTTTTAGAAAATTATGCATTTCCTGGTGGAATGATGATTGGCACCGATTCTCATACAGTTAATGCGGGTGGATTAGGAATGATTGCTATTGGCGTAGGTGGCGCTGATGCTGTCGACGTTATGGCTGACATGCCATGGGAATTAAAAATGCCCCGGCTCATTGGTGTTAAATTAACTGGAAAATTGAATGGATGGGCGGCACCAAAAGATGTTATATTGAAAGTGGCTGGTATCCTAACCGTAAAAGGAGGGACCGGCGCTGTTGTTGAATACTTCGGTGAAGGAGCCATTAGCATGTCATGCACTGGAAAAGGAACGATCTGTAATATGGGCGCTGAAATTGGAGCAACAACTTCAACTTTCGGTTACGATGAAAGTATGGAAAGATACTTGAGGGCAACAGATAGAAATGATGTGGCAGATTTAGCTAACGAAGTGAAAGAGCACCTAACTGGTGATACTGAAGTCTATGCAAATCCTGAGCAATATTTTGACGAAGTAATTGAAATTGACCTAAATACCTTAAAGCCGCATATCAATGGGCCATTTACACCTGACCTGGCAACAGTTGTTGGTGACATGAATGCAAAAGCCACCAAAGAAAATTGGCCATTAGATGTAGAGTGGGGATTAATTGGCTCTTGCACAAACTCCTCATATGAGGATCTTTCTAGAGCGGCCTCTATCGCAAAACAAGCCATAGATAAAGGGCTGACCATAAAAGCTAAGTTTGGCATTAACCCGGGTTCAGAGCAAGTGCGTTATACTGCAAATAGAGATGGTCTCTTGGAAATCTTTGAGGACTTAGATGCTACTATATTTACAAACGCATGTGGGCCATGTATTGGACAATGGGCAAGATATAGCGACCCAAAAAATGCACCAAAGAATAGTATCGTTCATTCATTCAATAGAAACTTCTCCAAGAGAGCGGATGGAAATCCAAATACACATGCTTTTGTGACCTCTCCAGAAATGGTAGCAGCAATTGCAATTTCGGGTCGATTGGATTTCAATCCATTAACAGATACCTTGACAAATGAAAAAGGCGAGCAGGTCAAACTAGATGAACCAACAGGGTATGAATTGCCTCCAAAAGGATTTGATGTAGAAGATAATGGATATCAAGCTCCTGCTGAGGATGGAAGTGGTGTTGAGGTGGTTGTCCATCCTGAATCAAATAGGCTTCAACTGTTAACACCTTTTGCATCCTGGGAGGGGACAGACCTAAAAGGAATGAAATTGTTAATCAAGGCCTATGGGAAATGCACAACCGATCATATCTCTATGGCAGGTCCATGGTTGAAATACAGAGGCCACTTGGATAATATTTCAAACAACTGTTTGATTGGAGCCATTAACGCTTTTACAAAAGATACAGACAATGTTAAAAATCAATTAACAGGAGAATACGGTCCAGTCCCAGCAACAGCTCGAGCATATAAAGCAGCTGGCATTGGTTCTGTTGTTATTGGAGATGAAAATTACGGTGAGGGTTCTTCTAGAGAACATGCCGCAATGGAACCAAGATTTTTAGGCGTTCGTGCGGTAATTGTAAAATCATTTGCACGTATACATGAAACTAATTTAAAAAAGCAAGGAATGTTAGGTTTGACTTTTGTTAATACAGCAGACTATGATAAAATTCAAGAGGATGATACTATTGATATCATCGGTTTGACAGACTTTAGTCCAAATCAAAACTTAAGCCTAGTTCTAAATCATGCTGATGGTTCAATCGACAGTTTTGAAGTTGCACATACCTATAACCAGGCTCAAATAGAGTGGTTCAAAGAAGGAAGTGCCTTAAACTTAATTAAAAAGCAAAATACATAACGCAGAAAATTAAAACAAAATGCCCCCCTTTACTTATACTAACTGTACCTATACTCAAGCTTAAATATAATACACTCAATGATTAAATAGAACTGCATATTAGAGCTTGAAAACAATACTAACCCATGTATATTCGCATTGTTAGTTTACTGTATCCCAACTTATTCTAGCTATAAGCCTCCACCAACGTATCCATGGTGGAGGCTTTTTGATAGGATGAAGACCAAAATTTATGTAATTTTGTAAGCTTAAGGTCCAAACCATACCAACTTGATATTTACACGCGAAAGTCAACTTTTACAGTTAAAAGAAGCATCTATCATTCTATTGGACAAGCCAATAAATTGGACTTCTTTTGATGCAGTAAAAAAACTCAAGTACGTTATAAGCAAACAAATAGGAGTGAAAGCCCGTAAATTCAAAATCGGGCATGCAGGGACATTAGATCCTCTTGCCTCTGGACTGCTTATACTGTGCACAGGAAAAGCGACTAAATCAATACAAGGGATTCAAGATGCACCCAAATCCTATGAAGGAACATTGGAGCTTGGAGCTACTACACCCTCATATGATCTAGAAACTGAAGTGGATCAAAAATTCAGTTTAGAAGGACTATCTGAAATGGCTTGTCATGCGGCTGCTAAAAGCTTTCTTGGCGAGATAGATCAAACTCCTCCTATCTTCTCCGCGATTTGGGTCGATGGTGTTAGAGCTTATAAACTCGCAAGGAAAGGCGAAGACGTTAAACTAAAAAGTAGAAAAGTATCCTTACATGCATTTGATGTGGATGCCCAACAATTACCCACTATAAAGTTTAAGGTTAAATGCTCAAAAGGCACTTACATACGTTCCTTAGCCAATGATTTTGGAGCGCACCTAAACAATGGAGCTTATCTGAGTAGTTTAAGGCGGACTGCAATTGGAGATTACAAAATCTCAGAGTCATGGAATATTGAGGATTTAATTGAATTTATAAATACCTTTGAGCGAAATGAGAGTCTTTAAGAACCTAGAAGAATTACCTGAATTCAAAAACACAGTGATCACTATAGGCACTTTTGATGGAGTCCACAAAGGCCATCAAAAAATACTCAAAAGAATTATCGATATAGCCAAATCGCGAAATGGGGAAAGTATTTTAATCACCTTTTATCCCCATCCAAGATTCGTTCTCCAACCAGGAAATAAAGACTTAAAGTTATTAAATACACTGGATGAAAAAATTAGCTTGTTAGAAAATTTTGGCTTAGACAATCTAGTAGTTGCTCCTTTTAGCAAAGGCTTTAGTCAAATGCCAGCACTTACATACATCAAAGATTTTCTCGTTGAGAATTTTCAACCAAATACTATCGTGATTGGATATGATCATCATTTCGGCTTTAATAGAAGTGGGGATATTGATCTCTTAAAAGAATATCAAAAGGTTTTTCAATTTCAAGTTGAACAGATATCTAAAGAGACTATTGAAGATATTGCCATTAGTAGTACAAAAATTCGAAAAGCCCTATTGGCTGGCGATATTGAGACTAGTACACACTTATTGGGACATCCTTATCAGCTTTCAGGATATGTGATTAAAGGAGAGCAAATAGGAAGGACTTTAGGATTTCCTACAGCAAACATTCAATTAACTGTTAATTATAAGCTTATTCCAAAGACCGGAGTGTTTGCGGTAATGATTCATATTCAAGGTGAAAATTATAAAGGAATGTTAAACATTGGATTTCGACCGACTATAGAAGGGAATAGTAAAACAATTGAGGTAAATATATTCGATTTCAATAAAAATATCTACGGAGAAGAAATTAGTATAACCCTTGTGAAAAGATTAAGAGATGAGAAGAAATTTAAAAATCTGGAAGCATTAAAAGAACAGATTACTTCTGATAAAAAAGAGGCCCTTGCCTGCTTTGAATAGTCTCTCTATTCATTGATCCCGAACAAAAGTAAAATAGTTAAGAATCTCACAAACTAAAAATTGTATAGGTCATTTCAGTAAGCAATTCCGATGCATTTAAGCTTTTATTCCCCAACCCCTTGGATTTTAAATCATAATCACCAAGAATTTTTAAGGTTTCCTCTAATTGTGTTAAAGTATATTTGCTTGCATAGCGCTTATAATCCTTTACAAAATAAGGATTGGTTTTTAACAAGACAGCTAAATCGCGATCATTAGTCCCTGTGGCATACTTACATAAAAATATCTTTTGATATAAGGTATGGATATTACCTAGCGCTAATGGCAATACCAAGCCTTTAGGATTTGCTTCAAAATAATGTAAAATTCGATATGTTTTCTCTAAATTCTTATCTCCTAAAGCTGCGGTAAACTCGAATATATTGTAATCCTTAGAAGCTCCAATATTTTTTTCAATATCCTCCTCACTTATAGCTGCCTTCTCTCCAAGTATCATTTGAAGTTTATCCAGCTCATTAACTATTTTACTAATATCCGCACCTAAGAATTCATTCAACATTTCTATTCCTTTGGCCGAAATACTGAATTGCTTTTCGCTCGCGTAATTCGAAATCCACTTACTTACTTC
>JADHRO010000061.1 GCA_016777395.1 Chitinophagales bacterium
TTCCGTATATATTTTTACCAAGGTGGTCAGGACATGGGTAAATATGCTATTATGGCATCGGAAAAATGCTTGATCGAAGTCAATGATTTATTAAATGTTAAGCTTGCTGAAAAGTTGGATCTGATTGTCTATAATGATATTTCCGACATGCATCAAACCAATATTGGATTGGCAGAAGATGTGGAGTCGATAAGTGGCACTGTCCAGCTAAAAAACAATAAACTCTTTATTTATTTTAATGGCGAACACAGTGATATAGATCGGCAAATTAAAGAAGGAATTACACGTATTCATATTGACAAATTATCCAAAGGAAGCGGTTTTCAAGAAGTTATTCAAAATAGCCTTTTGTTAAATTTGCCGGATTGGTTTACCGAAGGCCTTGTGCAATATACCGGCACTCCTTGGAGCACTCAATTAGATAACGAACTGCGGGAAGGCATCCTATCGGGAAGATTTAGTAATCTTAGTAACTTATCTTCAGATGAAATGCGCTTGGTGGGTCATTCCTTATGGAATTATGTAGAAGAAGAATTTGGGATAGACGCCGTTGGAAACCTCTTATATCTCACCAAAGTCAACAGAAGTGTTGAAGATGGGATTCTGTTTGTTACCGGAATGTATCAGGATCGATTTCTAGAGCGATGGTACTTTAGCTATTTAGAAAAATTTAAAAAAGAACAAGCCTTGTATGATTCTATCAATAAGTCATCAATCTTGCCACTTAAAAAGCATAAATCATTCCTCAAGCATCAGGCGAAGTTAAGTCCAGATGGGAAATATCTTGCATACACCATTAATGATTTAGGTCGTTGGAAAGTCCAAGTGTATAACTTAGAAACAGAAGAAACAATAAGCCTGAGAAAAGGAGGGTTTCGAACGATCTCCTTAGAAACGGATTTGTCCAACCCTCTAGTGGCTTGGGAGCCTAAAGGAAAAAAACTAACGGTAATCTATGAGAAGAAAGATTTGTTCAATATCATTCATTATACCGCTGGGGATTTTAAACGAGAAGCAAAACCAAAACCTATGCGTAAATTTCAAAAGGTTTACGATTTTAGTTATGCGGAAGACAGTCGGAATTTATTGTTATCTGCTATGCAAATGAGCCAAATTGATATTTTTAAATATTACATGCCGACCAATAGGGTGACGAAGATAACAGACGACTTTTATGACGACTTACAACCAAGCTACGTGTCCTTAAATGGACGCAGCGGGGCTTTGTTTATATCGAACAGACCATCAGATGAATTGGTTTCAGGAAGGTTGGATACGATTTTACCCAATAGTACTTTCGATGTATTTTTTTATGATTTCAACAACCCCATTCAAGCTTTTTCTCAAATCAGTTTCACGCCTCTAGCAAATGAAAAATATCCACAAGGGTTTACCGATAGTTCCTACACTTTTTTGAGTGATGCAAGTGGTATATACGCCCAATATGAAGGTGCATTAGAAAGAACGCGCATAGCGGATAGGGTGAAGTATGTCTATACAATTGAAGAGGAATTGGGGGTAATCGATTCTGTGGTTCTTGATCAAGGAATTGTGTTAGCGGATGCGCTACCTTCGAAACAAACCTTAAGAGCAATAAAAAAACAGGAAATTGTTGCAATATATAAGATGCAAGGAGCAAACCAACTATTTAAACAATACAATAGGAATATTGAAGAGCTTAGTGTTGGGATGTTGAATGAATCTCAAGTAGAGCTTTTAAGTGTCGATGATGCGGTAGTTCTTCTCCAAAATGAGATTGATTATACCGATATCCAATCAACTTCTGATACAAAATTCATGATTCAACTTAAGGATGAGTTTGAGATTGCGCAAAACAAGCAGATTGCGTCAACTCAGCTTTCGGAAGCAGATACCACAAGCCTAGAGGAGAAAAAGGTAATCAAGTACCAAAGTAAATTTGATGGATGGGAGACATTATCCGAAGCACACAGGCAGGCATGGCTAAATGAAGGATCTAGTCTTGCTCAAAACACGAGTGATGGATATAAGCTTAGTCGAACAAGGCAGTATTTTATTAAATTCATGACCGATAATGTTTCGATGGGTCTTGACAATTCTTTGCTGGTAAATAATTATCAGCCTTTCAACCCTTCAGATCCAACATTTACTCAACCAGGGTTAAATCCCATGCTGCGTTTCGGGATTACTGATTTGTTCGAAGACCATAAATTATATGGAGGCATTCGTATGCCTTTATTCGGCAATCTAAATCCGCAGGTCAATGGCCAAAGTCTTCCTTTTAAGATTGGGATTTTTGAAAATATGGAGCTCTTCGTAAGCTATGAAAATTACAAAAAGAGGTGGGATAAGAGTCTTAATTTTTACCACAAAAACTTAAGCGAGTTAAGAAATATATTTTATCCAACGATAAATGTAAACACGGCAGGTGTCTTGAACACAAAAACGAATTTGGTAGAATCAAAATTCACCTATCCGTTCAATCAGCTGAATAGCCTGCGATTTAAAATTGGTTTTAGGAACGATCGATTCATTGTTAAAGCGACAGATTTTCTGACCTTGAATACTGCAAATAGTAGCCAAAACTGGCTCTATAATCGTGTGGAGTATGTGCACGATCATACCCTGGCAGTTGCAAAGAATGTGAAGTACGGATTTAGAGCTAACGTATATTTTGAATTTCAAAAAGAGTTTCCAACCCGTGAAGACACCATTTTGAAACAGCAAGTGCAGGTTCCAATTTTTAATAACTCTTATTTAATGCTTTGGGGAGTGGATGCAAGGCATTATCAAAAAGTTTATAAAACCATAGTTTGGGCTAATCGCTTTGCCTACAGTACTTCAATAGGTACAAATAAAATGGTTTATTATTTAGGTGGGACGGAAGGTATGTTATTGCCAGGGTTCAATGAGAGCACCATTGTGAGTACTGCAAACAACTATGCCTACCAAAGTCTAGCTGTTAATATGCATGGTTTTCAACATAATATTCGAAATGGGAATAGTTTTGCAGTGATTAATAGTGAATTGAGAATTCCTGTTTTTTCAACCTTTAGTCGTCGAGAATTAAAATCAAGCTTACTGGAAAACTTTCAAATTATTGGATTTTTTGATGTGGGAACAGCTTGGGAAGGATTTTCTCCATTTGGAAATGGGAATATAGCCCAAGAGAATAGACAAAATTCAATTGAAAATCCTACTGCAATAGCTAGATTAGACGTCTACAAGGAGCCTATCGTAATGGGCTTTGGAACCGGATTTAGAATGGAAATAATGGGTTATTATATTCGAGCGGATATTGGTTGGGGCTATGATACGGGGAAAGTCAATAAGCCACGTTTTCAGTTTGCTTTAGGATATGACTTCTAATGACAAGTAAATTCTTTTTAGGCAATCTCTTTTAATATTAAATTATTTATACTTTTGCCTTTCTAAAGGTAGATAAGAATGAAGAAGTTTTTTCAATTTGAGCTTTTTACTTGGAATGAGCATGTATTTTATTTGGGCAATGTTCTTCTTGCCGGATTTGTATTAGCCATTCTACCTCTTCTTTTTTTGCTGTTTAATAAGGTAATTCTTAATCCCTATTTCCGAAGAAAAGGAGTTGATCCTGGTCGGAGATATGCAATTGCACAATTGATTAAGTATGTGGTGTATACGCTTACATTTATGCTTATCTTTCAAAGCCTGGGCTTTAAACTTTCAGTCCTATGGGCTGCTGGAGCTGCTCTATTGGTTGGGGTAGGTTTAGGATTACAACAAACCTTTAACGATTTTGCATCGGGAGTGATTTTACTCATGGAAGGGACTGTTCAAAAAGGAGATTGGATTGAAGTAGGAAATAATACGATGGGGGAAGTGAAAAAAATTGGACTTCGAACATCTTTGATTACAACTAGGCGAAATATCTCTATTATTGTCCCTAACTCAAAAATAACAGTAGATAATGTAATTAATTTGAGTCACAATAATAACACTGTTCGGTATACCGTTGCGGTGGGCGTGGCCTATGGTAGTGATGTTCAATTGGTGAAAAGAGTGCTATTGGAATGTGCAGAAAGACACAGTAAGGTCCTTCCTGGAGCTTTCGTTCGTTTAGTAGAATTCAATAATTCTTCTATTGACTTTGAATTGTTGTTTTGGTCCAATGAATATCAACTAATTGAAGATGTTCGAAGCGATTTACGATTTATGATTGATCATGGATTTAGAAGATATGGTGTCGTTATCCCTTTCCCTCAGAGAGATTTACATATCAAAAACTTCCCAGGCAAGATGAGTGAACCTGGCGATACGCAAGCAAAAGCTAAGACCTAAAAGAATAAAAACAGGTTAATCTTTAAGAAAGATCCCACTAAAAAGAATATATACAACAGCAAGAAAAGTACTCCAAAACTTCGTGGTGTAACTTTGAAAAAACTTACTAGAACTAATAGGAAAGTCGCAAGGAGCATAAGGGGGATGGAAAATTGATTAAATCCATCATCATAGACAAAGTAAGGTTTCTCGACCCATACACCCACAATTGTAGGTATAGCTAATACAGCTAGTAAATTAAATATATTGGAGCCCATCACATTGCCTAATACGATTCCAAATTGTTTTTTCCGAGCGGCAGCTAGCGTAACTGCAAGCTCGGGTAAGGACGTACCCAAGGCAACTACTGTTTGAGCAATCACATCGTTGCCAAGCGAAAGCATTTGGCTAATGTTAGTAATGGCATCTATGGTGTATTTTGCGCCAAGCCAAACGCCGAAGCTGCTCAATGCGAAAAGTGCATATTCCTTTTTGTGAATTATCATTACATTCTGCTTAGATGGTTCAAAATTTTTGTTTGAAAACCAAACCACATAAACAAGGTATATCGCTAACAAAACCAGGCAAATTAATGCTTCAATAAGCTTGAATGATTTGTCCCAGAGGAAACAAGCGCATAAGATGGTCGATAAAATAAGCAGTAAAAATTCTATCCTATGATTGACAAACCGGATAACAAATCCAGTACTTATAAAAATTGCAACTCCTGTTATAAGTAAGATATTACTTATACTTGAACCCACGACAGTTCCCGTAATAATATCTGGTTCACCGCCTAAAATGGATGTTATACCTACTGCAAGCTCGGGTAAGGACGTGCCAAAAGCAACCACTGTAGCTCCTATGATAAAGGCATGAATGTTAAACTTATTGCCTAATTTCTCCGCAAAACTGACTAAGTAATCAGCCGATTTTAAGAGAATGATTAATGCGAAAAATAATACGATAAACCAAACTGATACAATAATAAGAGGAGCCATGTAGTAAATTTAATCTAATGTTAGGGCAGAAGACAGTGATTTTCTATAAATTATCCTGCTTCAGCAACAACTTCAGTTATTTCAGGAATCATTCTTTTCAGCATCGCTTCAATCCCATCTTTCAAAGTAGCACTGCTACTCGGGCATCCAGAGCAAGCACCCTGCATAATTAAAGTTACAATACCCTTATCAAATGACTTAAAAGCGATATTTCCACCATCCATTTCAACCGCAGGCTTTACATATTTATCAAGCAATTCGATTATCTGAGCATCGATGCCAATAACTTTTGCATTTTCAGCTTTAAGTTTTTTTTGTTGTTCAAAAAAAGCTGGACTTACGATCTCTTTATCCGATAAAATATACTCCTTAAGAAAAGATTTCAATTCAAAACTAAGTTCAAACCACTCTTCTTCTGTTTCCTTTTTTGAAAGGGTAACAAAATCATTGGAAATAAAAACACTATCAATGTATTCAAATTCAAACAAGGCCTTAGCAAGAGGTGAAAGAGAAGCTTCTTGAACGCTTTTGCACTCCAACATTTCATTAGGTAATAAAACACTCGTAGACACAAACTTTAACATCTTTGGGTTTGGAGTGCTTTCGGTATAAATTTCAACAAATTTTACGGTCTCTTTTTTCATTATCAACAATTATATTTGCAAAGGTAATCCACAATTGTATAATATTGGCTTATTAAATATCATTTTATCTACCTTTGCACTTTTACAACTATGAGTGATTCTATAAAGCACGAATGCGGCATTGCCTATTTAAGACTTCTTAAACCACAGCAGTATTATATTGACAAGTATGGCACGGCCTCTTATGCCGTAAATAAGATGTACTTGTTAATGGAGAAACAGCATAATAGAGGTCAAGATGGCGCTGGCCTAGCTTACATTAAATTTGACACTCAAGCTGGGGAGCAATATATTAATAGACATAGGAGCGTTAAGCAACAGCCTTTGCAGGATATTTTCAAAAGAGTATTTAAAGAGTTTAATGAAAAAACAAAGAATGTATCAAAAAGTCAATTGAATGCAAGTTGGTTGAAGAGTAATTTATCCTCAGCCGGCGAAATATTTCTTGGCCATTTGCGATACGGTACACACGGAGGAAACAGTATTCAATCCTGTCACCCATTTATTAGAAAGAATAATTGGAGAAGCAGAAATTTGGTCATGGCGGGCAATTTCAACTTAACTAATGTAGATGAGTTGATTAACTTCTTGGTTGAAATAGGACAGCACCCTATTCAAAAACGCGATACCGTTACGGTAATGGAAAAAATTGGCCACTACGTAGATCGTGATGTTCAGCGCATTTTTGATAAGTATAAAGCTGAAAATTATGACCACAAAACCGTCTCTACTTTTATTGAAAAAGAATTGGACATAGAAAATATTCTTAGGATGTCTGCGAGGGACTTTGATGGAGGTTATTTAATGGCAGGTCTAGTAGGTCATGGAGACTCTTTTGTTTTGAGAGACCCAAATGGTATACGTCCAGGATACTATTACATAGATGATGAAATTGTTGTGGTAGCTTCAGAGCGTCCAGCAATTCAAACGACATTTAATGTAAATTCTGATAAGGTTAAAATAATCCCTCCGGGAAATGCGCTAATCGTAAAGAAAGACGGCCAAATTTACTTGAAGGAATGTGTTGAACCCAAGGAAGTTCTTTCTTGTAGTTTCGAGCGGATCTATTTCTCTCGTGGCACAGATACGGAAATTTATAAAGAACGTTTGGATTTGGGTTATCGACTCACAGAGCGTGTGATGAAAGAGGTAGAATATGATTACGAGAATACCGTGTTTTCCTTTATTCCAAATACCGCTGAAGTCGCTTTCTACGGATTATTGAAAGGAATAGAAGAGCACATCAATGCACACAAACAAAAAGAAATTGAGAAAAATCCTCAAATTAAAGGTGCGGAGCTTAATCATCTACTTAATTTAAGACCACGCGTGGAGAAAATTGCGGTGAAGGATGTTAAGATGAGAACTTTTATCACCGATGATGCCGCTAGAGATGAAATGGTTTCTCACGTTTATGATATAACTTATGATTCAATTAATAGAAATACAGACACGCTCGTCATGTTGGATGATTCTATTGTTAGAGGGACTACCTTGCAAAAAAGTATCTTATCAATTTTAGATCGTTTGGGTCCCAAGAAAATTGTTGTCGTTTCATCTGCTCCTCAAATACGGTATCCAGATTGTTACGGTATTGATATGAGTAAAATGCAGGATTTTATTGCTTTTAGGGCTCTTTTAGCTCTTTTAAAAGAGAGGGGATTGATGGGTAAAATTGAGGATGTTTACCAAAAATGTAAGCAAGCTTTACAGGAAGGTACAGCGAAAGAGAAAAATTACGTAAAAGAATTGTACGCCTTATTCACAGATGATGAGTTATCTGATAAGATTGGTGAGATTGTTCGACCGGAACATATCTTCTCTCAGGTCAAAGTTATTTTCCAAACTGTAGAGGGCCTGAATAAGTCTTGCCCAAAAAATTTAGGCGATTGGTATTTCACGGGAAACTATCCAACGCCTGGGGGCAACAAAGTGGTGAACAAGGCTTTTGTATATTTTGTGGAAGGTCGAAACGAAAGAGCATATTGACTTCAAAGAAGAAGTTAATAAAGCTTCCATATCCCATTGATAGGAGATGTTGAATGTTATGTTAAAAATTTATTCTGGAGCTATTTCCAAGGACAATCCACTCAACTTAGCATTGATATTTATCTGACAACTTAATCGGCTGTTCTCTTTTACATAAAAGGCTTCTGATAACATGGCTTCCTCTTCAGCTTCCATTTTTGGCAATGGGTGAGATGATTCGATATAACATTGACATGAAGCACACATAGCCGTTCCGCCGCAAATACCTAGGGTGCCCTCTTCTGCTAACTCGTGTAAGCGGATAAGCTCCATTAAATTAATAGATATATCTATTGGCGCTTTTATGTTATGTGAAACGCCGTCTCGATCTTTAATGAAGATATTTATATCTGACACTTCTAATTATTTATGGATTGAATGACTGGTTTTTTTGCTTCCTTTCTAGATCCATCAAAACCATTAACTCCACTTACAGTTGTATATCTAAAGACATTTTTTTTATCTGGATGTATGATCTTGTGGGCGGATTGGCACATTAATGTTGCTTCATGAAAACCACATAAAATAAGTTTCAGTTTACCCGAATATGTATTAACATCCCCAATAGCAAAAATTCCAGGAATATTAGTTTGGTAATCAAAAGTATCAACCTTAATTGCGTTTTTCTCGACTTCGAGGCCCCAATTAGCAATCGGACCTAGCCGAGGTGAAAGCCCAAAAAGAGGGATGAAATGATCAGCTAAAAGCTCTGTTTCAGTGTTTTTTGATGTGATAGTTAAACTTTCTAATTTATCTCGCCCACTTATTTTGGTGACTTCTGCCGGAGTTATGACATTGATTTTATTTTTATTTTTTAACTCACGCACTTTTTCAACCGAATCTAGTGCTCCTCTGAATTCATTTCTTCGGTGGACCAGCGTAATGTCGGCATTTATATTTGCTAAGAAAATACTCCAATCTAATGCAGAGTCACCGCCACCTGCAATTACAACTTTTTTACCACGATATATTTCAGGTTCCTTGATTATATATTCAACTCCTTTATCCTCATAAAAGTCTAGTCTGTCCAAAATGGGTTTTTTTGGCTCAAAACTTCCAAGACCCCCAGCAATAGCAACAACTGGTGCCTGGTGTTTTGTTCCTTTATTTGTTGTCACAACAAAAGTGCCATCTTTCTTTTTTATGATATCTTCAGCTCTTTCCCCTAAAGTGAAACCCGGTTTAAACTGTTTGCATTGTTCCATTAAGTTTTTTATTAGATCTCCTGCTAGTATTTCAGGAAAACCGGGAATATCATAAATTGGCTTTTTGGGATATATTTCTGAGCATTGGCCACCTGCCTGCGGAAGGGTATCAATTAGATGACATTTCAACTTTAACAGGCCTGCCTCAAACACTGTGAAAAGTCCCGTAGGCCCTGCGCCAATAATTATGATGTCTGTTTTAATCATCTATAAAATTCTGTGGTAGTCAATTTAGACTGCAAAAATACAAACTTATATATTTAATAGACTTGTTTGCTTAATAATTTTGATGTTAAAACAGTTAAAATTATTCTTTAATTCCTTATCACAGCTTATTAGAGTGCGCATTTTTTTTATCATACCTGTCGTTTTAAATGGTTTAAATTGCCATGCTAACTTCCATTATTTAAATTTTTAGAATTTAACTATTTTAAATAAAAGCTTATGATAAGCTTGTTTACTGAAATTTTAAGTTTAAATTTGCTCGTTAATTATAAGATATAATCTTAACCGTATAGGCTATGAAAAATTTATTTACATTATTTATTTGCATTTTAATTTCTTCTGGTGCATTTGCTCAAGACACCGAAGTCAATGAAAAAAAGACTAAGAAAAAAAGTGAGAGTGCTGACAATCAAGAGGCTTCAGATGAAAAGGTAAGCGATAAAAAAGATGATGCATCTGTTTTTATTGGCGAACCGGAAGATGGCACATACTCACTCGAAA
>JADHRO010000062.1 GCA_016777395.1 Chitinophagales bacterium
CTTACCCCTTCTCCTGAACCTAAATTGAATACTTCGCAAAGATTTGAATCACCTTGTTCTATCAGCCATGTTAATGCAAGGGTATGAGCATGAGCAATATCGCAAACGTGAATATAATCTCGAATACATGTACCATCTCTAGTCGGGTAATCATTCCCAGCGATAATGAATGTGTCGTGAAGCCCTAATAGAGTTCCTGTTATTCTAGGCACTAAGTTTGGACCATTTCTTTTTGCCTGCTCACCAATTAGGCCACTTGGGTGAGCGCCTGCAGGATTGAAATAACGCAACAAACTTGCCTTGCCGCCATATGCTGCCACATAATCTTGAACAATTTGCTCGCCAATCACCTTGGTCTGAGCATAAGGGCTTTCTGCTTTTGCTAAGGGACAATTTTCATCAACGGGAAGATTTTCAGCATTGCCGTAGACCGAACAAGAGGAGGAAAAGACAAAATTTAAAATATTAAATTCTTTACAGCATTTAAGTACGTTGCTGAGACTAACTAAGTTATTGGTGTAATATTTTAATGGTTCCTGAACAGATTCATCAACATATTTTAAAGCGGCAAAATGAATGACCCCTCCGATTTCATTTTCTTGAGTAAAAATTGCTTGTGTTGCCTTTAAATCGCATAGGTCGACAGCATAGTTCTTCACTTTGACCCCTGTTGTTGATTCAATGCCATCGAGTACCGAGGCATATGAATTTGAAAAGTTATCAATTGAAACAACCTCAAAGCCGTTATTTATCAAATTAATAATAGTGTGTGAACCAATATATCCGCAGCCTCCTGTTATTAAAATCTTCATCTATTTACCGTAAAACTTAACACCATTCTCTAAAATTCGCTTAACTCCTTCTTGAATAGGAAGTAAATCTCTACCCAACAGTTTTCTCATTTTTTCAATGTCTGGCTTTCTTTTTTTCATGTCACCTTCCTTTAGAGCAGGTAAATGAATCAATTTAGATTTAGATCCGGTAACGTCAATAATAATTTTGGCTAACTGAAGCACTGTAACTTCAAAATCGTTCCCAATATTAACCGTATCGTTGATGTAATGACCATGTTCAAAACTACTGAGGCAGGCATCAATATTGTCATCAACAAAACAGAAGGTTCTTGTCTGAAGCCCATCACCAAAAATGGTGATATCCTCATCTTTACTTGCTGCCGCAATAAATTTACTCATTACAAAATCAGTACTTTGCTTAGGGCCGTAGGTATTAAAGAATCTAAATATGGTGTAATCTAAATCAAATTCTTGCTTATAACTTCGTAAAAAAGCTTCGCCTACATTTTTTACTACTGCGTATGGAAGCCTACTATTTAGAGGAGTAGTCGCTTCGTTTTGAGGATGTTCTATAGGCTCTCCATAAACCTCAGAGGACGATGCGAAGAAAACACGTTTCACATCGGTGTTTTTGGAAAGATCTAATACATTTTTAATGCCGATAATGTCTTCTAATACCATTTTCGGGTTGTCCAAAGTTCTTTGCACCCCAACCACAGCAGCATAATGAAAGACGTAGTCAAATTTATAGGCTAACATAACAGATGAGATGTCTTGGAAGTTATTGCAATCGGCTTTAATGAAACGCAAAGAATCAGATTTGATATTATCTAACCTTCTTGTATCTCCTGTTAACAAATTGTCAACTACGACAACTTGGTGGCTCGTTGTATTTAAAAGTCTTTCAGCAAGGCTACTCCCAATAAATCCAGCACCCCCGGTAATTAAAATTTTGGCCATATTATTTGATTAAATTCATTAGGTATTCCCCATAACCACTTTTTAGTAATGGCTTGGCTAAATCTTCTAATTGTTTTTTATTTATAAATCCTTGAATATAAGCTTCTTCTTCAATACACCCTATTTTTAGTCCTTGCCTTTCCTCGATGACTTGAACAAATTGAGTAGCCTGCATTAATGAATTGAATGTGCCCGTATCTAACCAAGCGGTTCCTCTATCCAGAATTCCTACACTTAACTTGTTTTGCTTTAAGTACTCCTTATTTACATCGGTTATCTCGTATTCCCCTCGATGACTTGGTTTAATTTTTTTAGCTATTTCCACTACGTTGTTGTCGTAAAAATATAAACCAGGGACTGCATAATTAGACTTTGGGGAACTTGGTTTTTCTTCTATTGAAATGGCTTTTAAGTCATCGTCAAATTCAACCACTCCATATCTTTCAGGGTCACTGACATGGTAGGCATAAATAACGCCACCATCGGGATTATTGTTGCTTTGTAAAAGCTTTCGCAAACCTGAACCGTAAAAAATATTGTCGCCAAGAATTAATGCGCATTTATCTTTTCCAATAAAGTCTTCGCCAATAACAAAGGCTTGAGCTAAGCCATTGGGTTCATGCTGGACCGCATAGCTAAGCTTGCAACCAAATTGCTCTCCTGAACCTAATAGCTTTTCGAAATTCGGCAAATCATGGGGGGTAGAGATGATTAAAATTTCATTTATTCCTGCCTGCATCAATGTGGATAAAGGGTAGTAAATCATGGGCTTATCGTAGATAGGCATGATTTGTTTACTGATTGCATAGGTTATCGGATACAATCGCGTTCCTGAACCTCCAGCTAGTATAATTCCTTTCATAACAATTGTAAATATAGTACATTGAAAGAAGTATAGAAAGCAATAAAGAAAAGTAGTTGGTTTAAATGGGATATTTTTAACTTTGTATTATATTTTTAAAACCATAATTGATAAATATTGAACGAGCACGTAAAGCCTTACCACAAAGACGGTGAGGGGAAGAAGGAAGAAGTCGAACAGATGTTTGACAATATCGCACATCGGTATGATTTTTTGAATCATTTGCTATCTGCAGGGATAGATAGATTATGGAGAAAAAAAGCGATTAAACATATTGGAAGGTATAGTCCTAAATGTGTTATGGACATGGCAACAGGTACGGGAGATTTTGCGTTTGATGCGGCAAATATGCTTGAATTGGATAAGATTGTGGCTCTAGATTTAAGTGAAGAGATGTTGGCTATTGGCCGAAAAAAAATGAAGAAGAATAGGCATAACATCATTGAATTTGTGAAAGGAGACAGTGAAAACTTGAATTATGAATCCAATTCATTTGATGCAATGACGGCTGGTTTTGGTGTTAGAAATTTTGAAAATTTAGAGAAAGGGCTCCGTGAAATGTATCGGGTATTAAAACCTGGTGCACCATTGGTTATTCTTGAGGTTTCTCAACCCAACAATAAATTTTTAAAAGCGATATTTAGTGTCTACTTTAAGGGTATTCTTCCGCTCGTAGGTCGCCTTTTTAGCAAGGATCACAGAGCTTATACTTACCTTCCAGAATCGGTTGAAGCATTCCCAAAAGGAGAAGATTTTGTAAAAATCTTGAAAAAAATGGGCTATTCAAATGCTAAACATCAAGCATTAACGTTAGGAATATGCGCAATGTACATATGCGAAAAATAATTTTAACCATATTATCCGTGTTTTTATTCTCTGGAATTCATGCACAAATGAATTACCTTGAAAAGGGGAATAAGTTAATTTACTTTGGCATAGCCATTGGGGTTAATTATGGTGATTTTAAAGTAGTTCGTCAACCAAAACTAAATGCTCTTCAAACGGATAGTGTAAAATTAATTAGCTCAAAGTTTGGTCCCGGGTTCGATTTAGGGATTATTGGAAATGTTCAATTTCACAAGTATTGGGACCTAAGATTAGTTCCTACCTTAAGTTTTTCCGATAAATCTATCGAGTTTACCGACCAAGATAATCGAGTAAACACAAAAACGGTCTCCTCCATTTATTTAAGCATGCCACTGTATCTGAGATATAAATCAAAACCTATAAAGGATTTTAGGTTTTTTGTATTGGGCGGTTTGCGTTATAATTATGACCTTAACTCGAACTCAAACGAGAGAAACACAGAGACACAGTTGTTAGTCAATAAACATGATGTTGGCGCAGAAATGGGTCTTGGCTTTCAGATTTTTTTCCCGAGTTTTGTCCTATCACCGGAAATCAAAGTTTATCATAGTTTGATTAATATTAAAAGGCCCAACGATGCATTAATTTACTCAAGAGCTATTGATAAAATGTTCTCCAGAATATTTACGCTCACTTTTAATTTGGAGGGATAATGCCCATTATTTATCAGGATGAGTCGGATTCTCACCAACTATTGGTTTGGAAGATTACAGAATCTTTGGATTTTTTTACAAAAGAACTTCAGTTAAATAAACAAGAGAAAGAAGAATTGGCCAACATAACCTTTGCCTCCAGGATGTTAGAATGGACTGCTGCTCGTTATGTCCAAAGAAGACTCTGTCCAAATGGACTTAAAAAAGACCATTGGGGGAAGCCGCATCTTGCAGGTGATAATGGCTTTATTTCAATTGCCCATTGCAAGGGTTATGCCGCAGCGGTTTATTCTGCTTCCCAATCGGTTGGCATTGATATTGAACCCGTTCATGATAAGGTGCAACGAATTGCCCCAAAATTTTTAAATGAAAAAGAGCTTAGTGATATTGGCCATGAAGGTACAAGCGAACATTTTATAATGTATTGGAGTATAAAGGAAGCTGTTTACAAATGGTATGGTAAGAAGCAACTCAGTTTTAAGAATAATATCAATATTCTAAATTTTAATCGAGAAGAAAAAATAGCTGGGGTATTGTTTAGCAAGGATACTGTTAAGCATCTGCATCAAGTAAAATGTAAAAAAATCGACAATATTATTTTGGCTTATACTATAGAATTTTAACATTTCTTCCTTAAAATAAGTAATCTAGTTCTTATCTTAGCTTAGGAAGAACTTTTTTTTACCTTTTCGGTTATTACTTAAACCCACATTTTGAATATGAAAAATTATTTTTTAGTTATTATCTCTGCTCTACTCCTTAGCATTAGTGCTTGTAAAGAAGAGCGAGGTGATGGAGATTTGAATCTTAAATACGCCGCAACATTAAACGGTGGAAACCTAGAACTTAATCAAACCTATTTATTGAATGGCGATTCTGTTTATTTTACATTGATTCAATATTACATTTGCGACGCAAGTATAAGTGATAAAGACGGTGCTACCTCGCTAGATCTAAAGGACGTTACTTTCATCGATTTCTCTGAGCCTTCTTCCTTAGATTACAATTTTACATTAGATGCAACAGCATATAAAAATCTAACATATACGGTCGGATTGAGTGATGAACGCGGAGCCACTGACCCAAGTTCATATGCTAGCGACCATCCAATGAGTCTTAATAGAAGTATGTATTGGCTTATGGCTAATGCCTATGTTTACTTTAAAATAGAAGGTTTTAGAATTAAAAATGGTGTAGATGAGCCGCTTGTTTATCACGTGGGTATGAATGGATTCGCTCAAAATAAGGAAGCTACTCAATCATTTACGATAAATAAAGGGAATACGACTTCACTTATCACCACGCTTAACCTAAATGAAGTGTTTGCTAATATCAATTTTGATACAGAACCGGAGACACATACCATGAACAATATGCCTTTGGCCCAAAAGCTGATGAATAATTTTGTTAATGCTTTAACCACGAACTAATTTTACATTCCTTAATCAAATATGCATCATCTTTTGTTTTCCTTCTAATCTTTGTTTTTAGCGGGTGCAAAGAAGATATCATATATAATCAGGAGTTTGATAACACGCCTTTTGTTTTCGAAGAAGTGTATCGTTTCCCCGATATTGAGGACCCTGCCGACAATACAACGACCCTTTCGAAGGTGAAGTTGGGCAGGAAGCTGTTTTATGATGAACAGATTTCTAAAACAAAGACTATGAGTTGTGGCACTTGCCATAACCTATCTAATGGATTTACAGACAACGGCTTGGTTTTTTCAATCAATGATATCGGTGCTCCTACGATAAGAAACTCTTCTCCTCTTTTTAATTTAGCTTGGACGGATAAGGGTTTTTTCTGGGATGGAAGAGCTATGACGCTTGAAGAAGCTATAAATGATGCTATCAATAATGAACAGCATCCAGAGTGGGAGACTACCTTACTTGATATTCAAGCAGATGATACTTACGAGTTAGAATTTGCCAAAGCATTTGAAGATGCAAAGGTCGATCAAACAAATGTGGTGAAAGCTATATCGAGCTTTGTAAGAACCTTGATATCAAAAGATTCTAAATATGATTTAAGTGTCAGGGGGCAAGCGACGCTTACTCCACTTGAACAAGAAGGATTTGATTTGGTGTTTACTACCGAAAGAGGGGATTGCTTTCATTGCCACGGGGTTTATCCGTTTATGACAGATAATGATTTTCATGATAATGGTCTTCAAGATGTTAATGCAATTGCGGCGTACGATGATCAAGGTTTGGGCGGTTTTAATGGGGTATCAACTGATATTGGGAAAATGAAAGCGCCCCCACTAAGAAACTTATCATATACTGCACCTTACATGCATGATGGACGTTTGACAACGCTGGATGAGGTAATTGATTTTTATAGTGAAGGCGTTCATGCTACACCAAATGTTGATCCACTGATGAAACAAGCTTTGCAAGGGGGTGTTCAGTTAAATGCTCAAGAAAAAGCTGCATTGAAAGCTTTCTTACTTACTTTAGATGATCCGACTTTTATCAGCAACGAGGATTATGAAAGCCCCTTCTAGGCATAGTCAAGAGGTATGCGGCTAGTTGGAATTAACGTTAAATATTCTATTTTTACAAGAAGCGCATGTACTTTGCGTTTAGCTCATTTAAATTTGCTTCTAAAACCCCATTATGCATACTGCAACATTTAGCTTCACCGACGAATACAATCAATTAAACCCTGCACAAAAAAAAGCAGTGGAAACCACGGAAGGTCCTGTTTTAGTTGTGGCTGGTCCAGGAACGGGGAAAACTCAAATCCTAGCGGCAAGAATAGGAAATATTCTAGATAAGGGCCTTGCCTTTTCGGAAAATATTTTATGTCTTACCTATACAGACGCTGGAGTTACGGCCATGCGAAAGCGATTGATTAAATTCATTGGAGCAGAAGCTTACAAGGTTAACATTCATACATTTCATAGTTTTTGTAATAAAGTTATTCAGGATAATCCCGAAATGTTCGGCTTTGGTGAAATGGAACCGATATCGGATATTGAGGAAATTGAGTTGCTCGAAAAGCTGATTGATGGATTGAAGAAAGATAATGTTTTAAAACGATGGAGAGGAGACATATACTATGATGTCAAAAGGCTAAAAGGGCTCTTTTCGACGATGAAGCGAGAGAACTTTACTGCTGAAATAATTGGAAAACATATCGAGGAATATATTGCTAGTTTACCAGAGAAGAAGGAGTATATATATCAAAACACCAGAAAAGATGGTTTGTACAAAAAAGGCGATTTGAAACAGAAGCAAATTGACGAAGAAGTTAAAAAATATTCAAGTACAAATGCTGCGGCTAAGTTATTTGAGACTTATCAAAAACTAAAGCAAGAGGCTAATCGCTATGACTACGATGATATGATTTTAGATGTCATGCAGGCTTTTCAGCAAAATGAATGCTTGCTTAGTCGTTACCAAGAACAATTTCAATATTTTTTAGTGGACGAGTATCAAGATACTAATGGTGCTCAAAATGAAATCTTAAGATTGTTGTATTCATTTTGGGAGAAACCAAACGTATTCGTAGTAGGCGATGATGATCAGAGTATCTATAGGTTTCAAGGGGCTAATCTGGATAATATTGTTCATTTTTATCAGGATACTTTGGCAGGTTTGCCTATAGAAGAGCAAAAGGAAAGAATAATCGTATTGAAACAGAATTATCGCTCCACCAAAGAAATATTACAGCTCTCTGCAGAAAGTATTGATTACAATGAGGAGCGTCTAGTTCATCAATTAAAGAAGCTAGAATTGGATAAGAATTTGGATGCATCTGCCGATGTGGCTCAAAATAATACGATCAAACCTCGATTGAGAATTTACCCAAATCCAAGCCATGAAATAGCAGATGTGGCCAATCAAATCATCGAACTAAAGGCAAAGGGAGTTGATTTGCATGAGATAGGTGTGTTATACCACCAGCATAAACAAGCTGAGGAGTTACAGCAATGCTTAAACCAGAAAAATATTCCTGTTCATACAAAGAAAGTCATCAACGTATTGGACGAACGCTTGACCAACAATCTATTAGATGTCTTTAGATATATTGTGGACGAAAGTAGAATAGCACATAGTCGAGAAGACTTGTTGTTTAACCTCCTTAATTATCCCTTCTTCAACATTCAAGCACTACAAGTATCAAGGTTGAGTTTTGAGCTAAGGGAAAGTCGGTACAGCAATCCAAAGACAACATGGCGAGAAGCCCTTATGAAATTAGAAAAGATATTTGATGAACAAAGCGTTCAAAATATTAAGGAGGTCGCAGCATTGACCAATAAATGGCAAAAAGATTTGCAGGAGAAGCCCGTTCAGTTGTTATTCCAAACAATCTTGGATGACCTTAAAGTATTGGATTACATCAAACAACATCGAGAAAAAGTCTGGCTTTTACAAGAGTTAAAAACGATTTTTGACTACATAAAACAAGAAAATCAGAAAAAGCCAAATTTGAGTGTGGCTGAATTGTTAGAGGGAATTGACCAATTGAGAAAGTATAAAATTTCTGTCCCTTTTGTCAAGTCATCTTATGCCGAAGAAGCGGTTCAAATGACTACGGTGCATAGTGCAAAAGGACTGGAGTATGAATATGTATTTTTGATTGGCTGCGGCAGTAGCTTATGGGAGAAGCGAAAAACGAATAACAGAGGATTTAAGCTTCCGGAAGGATTGTTTGAGCATGTTTCAGATGAATCTAGACATGAGGATCTTAGGCGCTTATTTTTTGTTGCTATCACCAGAGCTAAGCAACATCTTCAGATTAGTTATTTTGATCATGACCTGAATGGCAAGGAATTACTAGCTTCGACTTTGGTGACAGAGATTCAGGAGAACAGTGATTTGCTCATCGAGGAAAAGCAATTGAACGATGAGGAAATATTCGAGTTTAACATTCTCCAATTGATGCAAGAGAAAATCTCTCCGAAATTGATAGAGGAAAATATGCTTAAAAAACGCTTAGAAAAATACACGATGAGTGTTACCCATCTCAATAATTATTTGAAATGTCCTTTACAATTCTATTACCATAATTTTATTCAAATCCCGCAAGCCAAGAATGAGCATATGGCATTTGGTAGTGCAGTGCATGACTCGATTGAGTTGTTGTTTAAGCAAATGAAAGCAAGCGATGATGTCTTTCCTAGTGTTGCAGAGTTTGTAGAGATAGGTAAAAAGCAAATGTATAAACAGCAGGATAGCTTTACGAAAAAGCAATACAAGCAGCGATTAAATTATATAGAGAACTTTTTTCCAGCTTATTATAAGGAGTATATAAATTCTTGGAGTAAAGAAGTGAACTTTGAAAAGAAAATGGTGGCGGTTTACAAGGATATCAACTTAACTGGCAAGATTGATAAGCTAGAGTTTGATAAGAACAATGTTGTCTTAGTGGATTATAAGACTGGGATTTTTAGAAAAGAAAAGAAGCCAAGTTTAAGAGGACCCAAAGAAGAATTAAAGCCCGGAAAGCAACCTAGTTTTGAAGATGAGTTTGGAGGCAACTATTGGCGTCAAGCTGTATTTTATAAAATTTTGATTCAAAATAGTACAAGCATGGATCAACGAAATTGGAGTTTAGAAAGAACAGAGTTTGACTTTGTAGAGCCTGAACCTAATACTGGCAAATTCCATAAAGAGAAAATTGTGATAAGTCCGCAAGATGTGGAATT
>JADHRO010000063.1 GCA_016777395.1 Chitinophagales bacterium
AGTACCTCGTGGATATTCTTATCACGGTACCTCACCTCCAGTATCTCCTCTTTAAATCTGCGTCCTTTACAAGATTCACACTCCAGCTCTACATCTGCTAAAAACTGCATTTCAACAACAACTATACCATCTCCTTTACATTCTTCGCATCTACCACCCTCCACATTAAATGAAAATTCTTTTGCTTTATATCCTCTTATTTTTGCTAAAGTCTGCTTCGCAAACAAATCGCGAATATGGTCATAGGCTTTGGTGTATGTAACCGGATTAGATCGACTGCTTCTACCCAATGGATTTTGATCAATTAATTCTAAATGTTTAACTGCTCTTAAATCTCCTTCCAAGGAATCAAATTCACCAGGACGCTCACCTTGGCCATTCCAATATCGATGCAATGCCGGACACAATACTTTTTTAATCAATGTGGTCTTTCCCGAACCACTAACACCAGCGACTACGGTTAAAGATTGAAGCGGTATAGTAATGTCTACATTCTTTAAATCAAAATGATTAGCTCCTTTCAAATAAATATGATTGACCCCTTTTCTTCTGTGCTGTGGCAAGGCAATTGTTCTTTCCTCTCTTAAGTATTGTGCTGTTAGCGTTTGAGAATTTTCAAGTTCTTCAGGATCTCCAGCAAAAACCACTTCACCCCCAAATCGCCCTGCATTTGGGCCAATATCAATCAGGTAATCAGCAGACTTAATAACATCTTCATCATGCTCAATCACCACAATGGTATTCCCTAAATCCCGGAGCTCCCGCAAGACCTCTATCAAGTTTAGCGTATCTTTTGGATGCAATCCAATACTAGGCTCATCCAATATATACATAGAAGCAGTAAGGTTACTGCCCAAACTTCTTGTTAATTTGATTCGTTGAGCTTCGCCGCCAGACAATGTGTTTGCCATTCTATTTAGAGATAAATAACCCAAACTCATTTTATTCAAAATGCCTAATCGATTATCTATTTCAAAAAGAATCCTTTTTGAAACTTCTCGCTCATAGGCGTCTAAGGAAATGTTATCAAAGAAATCTTTCAAATCACTCAAGGGCATAGCCAGCATCTCGATGATACTCTTACCCGCCACCTTTACATAAGATGTTTCTTTTTTTAGCCGCATTCCACCGCATGACTTACATTGAGTCTTTCCTCTGTAGCGAGACAACATGACCCTATATTGAATTTTATAAGAATTTTGCTCCAACATTTTAAAGAAGGTATGCAAGCCCTCAAAATGCTTGTTGCCTGACCAAAGTAAATCATATTGCTTTTTAGAAAGCTCTTGAATTGGCTTGTGAATGGGGAAATCAAACTTCACAGCTTCTCGTATGAGCTCCTTTTTGTAATAGCTCATCTTTTCGCCTCTCCAGCAAACAACCGCATCCTCAAAAATGGATAGCTTTTTATTGGGTATTACCAAATCCTCATCAATGCCGATAACCGTACCGTGCCCCTCACAAGCAGGACATGCTCCAAATGGACTATTGAAGTTGAAATAATGAATATTAGGTTCTGCAAATATTAACCCATCTGCCTCAAAGCGGTTATTGAAACTTTTCTTTTCGCCATTCAAAACTTGTATTGAGCAATCGCCATGGCTTTCAAAAAAAGCAGTTTGAATCGAATCGGATAATCTGCCCTTTAAATCTTCATCCTCATGCTTCAGAACCAGGCGATCAACCACTACGTTTAAATCTGCCTCTTTAAATCGATCTTCATCCAGTATTTGCTCAATTTTAAGAACTGCACCATCAATTTCAATGCGAATCAAGCCTTTTTGAAGAAGTAAGTCCATAGCCGATTTCCATTCTCCTTTGACTTTGAGAGGATAAGTAATTAAAATCTTAGCCCCCTCTTCCACTTGGCTGACCGATTTAACAACATCCTCAATCGTGTCTTTCTTTACAATATTGCCTGAAATTGGTGAGTACGTTTTCCCCAATCGAGCGAAAAGTACTCTCAGATAATCGTATATCTCAGTTAAAGAGCCAACACTAGCACGCGTATTGCCACCAGGCACTTTTTGGTCAATTGCTATTGCTGGGCACAAACCTTTGATATACTCTACTTCCGGTTTGTTCATTCTACTCAAAAACTGCCTTGCATAACTCGAAAGACTTTCCACATAGCGTCTTTGACCTTCCGCAAACAGTGTATCTATGCAAAGGGATGTTTTTCCAGAGCCACTCACTCCAGTAACAACAATCAACTTATTTTTAGGAATATCAACACTTAGATTTTTCAAATTATGGACATTTGCACCCTTTATTTGAATACGCGTATTTTTCGTTTTTTTTAGCAACTTTTAGATTTTAAACCTATTTTTTTGCAAAAATCGTGAAATTATAATTTGTAATCAGCATGAATTTCAAATATTTTTTTTATTATTACAATAGAAAGCAATAAAAATGTCAAATTTTTTGTGCTGGCATATTTTTTGTAATCCTCAACTCGAATTTAAACCTTAGCGTATAGAATAAAGCTTTACTTATTAATTATATTATTAATCATCTCTTAAAAGTAAAGTTATGCGCAAAATCAAAACAGACCAAGAACTGGTTAGAGAATACCTAACTGGAAGTGAAAATGCTTTAGAGCATTTAATCACGCGACACAAGGAAAAGGTTTTTACCTCCATTATTATTTTCACAAAAGACCGCTACCTTGCTGAGGATCTTTTTCAAGATACTTTCATCAAGGTTATTAATAAGTTGAAGGCTGGAAAATATAAAGAAGAAGGTAAGTTTTTACCGTGGGTTATGCGCATATCCTATAATATTTGTATTGACCATTACCGCAAAACAAAACGAAGCCCAAAAGTGGTCAATACAGAAGGGTTCGACATTTTCGACATTTTACCTTTAAGTCAGGAGAGTCCGGAACAATTGATGATGGGTAATCAGTCTAAAGATAAGGTAAGGAAACTTTTAGAGGAGTTGCCAGAAGAGCAAAAAGAAGTTGTTCTTTTGAGGCATTACTACGACTTTAGCTTCAAGGAAATTGCAGAACTGACCGGGGTGAGCATCAATACTGCTCTTGGCAGAATGCGTTATTCCCTAATCAACCTTAGAAAGGTTATTGAGGAAAAGCAAATTCAACTTTAAGGATAGCGTTTAAAAAAACAAAAAAAGACCATTTCATGATACGAAATGGTCTTTTTTTTTGTTAGAAGGTTTAATTTAATCCTGCTTCTCTAAGAACGGATAAATATCACTTTGGGTAAATCGAACGTTCTTGAGCACAGATTCATGCTTGGTATAGTTATACCTATACCGATAAAGCGTCCATTTCCCATCCACATATTCTAAGGAGGTACAGTTTTCTGTCCAGTCTCCACTATTTAAATAGTCTACATGCCTTTTGTTTTGCATAGCACTTACCTTGGTCATTCCGGGTTGGTGAACATGACCGCAAACTAAAGTATCTACTTTGTTCAATGCAGCTTCTTCGATATATTGCTGTTCAAAATCATTGTTTTTCTTAATCGCAGACTTTGTTCTATCCTTTAATGATTTTGAAAAATTTGTTCTGTCTTTTACGCCTAAAAAATTTTCCCAGCCATTGATAAATCGATTGAATCCAACAAAAGAATCAAATGCTTTACCTGCTCGTATGGCTATGTCCCGTTTTGTCCCATTAACAGATTTATCATGCTTATCTCCATGCATAAACCATGTCTTTCGACCAGCCAAGTCCAAAATAAGTTCATTCTGAATTTTAAAATTATTAAACGTTAGGCCATCAAACTGCTTCAAGTAGTCATCATGGTTGCCCGGCAAGTAATAAATTGGAATATTAGCAGTCATCAAATTAAACAAGTAAGCCAAAACTTTGGTATGTTTTTTCGGCCATTTTTTAAAATCTAATAACCATATATCAATGATATCACCATTTAAAATCAACATCTTAGGATTAACCGATTTAAGGTATTTATACAATCTTCCCGCTCTGCACTGATTTGTGCCCAGGTGTAAGTCAGATAAAACTAATATGTCTATGTCCCTTGCCATGATTGGTATTCTTAAAGATACTCTATAAAATCTACATTAATAACACTCAAGTGTTATCAAAAAGTTTGTTTACCTTGAAGAAAACTTATCAATGAATCCTTGGTTAGAATCTATCATACTTACTCTTGCATGTGTAAGTTCAATGTATATCTTGTCTCGATTAGTAAAACGCAATGACCTCATGGACGTTTTCTGGGGATTAGGATTTGCAATTATCTGCTTTTTTTTCGCATTACGTTCAAGTCAATTTAATACGAGTAAGCTTGCTTTATTATTTATCGTTTGCCTTTGGGCTGTAAGATTAAGCGTCCATATTTTAGTTAAGAATTATGGGAAAGCAGAGGATTTTCGATATCAAAATTGGCGTAAAGAATGGGGTAAAACGGAATGGTGGAGAAGCTTTTTACAAATATACCTCCTGCAAGGATTCTTCATGTTTCTTATTGCTTTACCTATTATTGCCTATATGATTAAAGTGAATTCCTCTTTCACCCATTCCACGTTGCAAAGCCCCATAGATGCGCAGGCCACAAGATGGCTAGGTGGAGTAATTTCGCTACTCGGTCTTTTCATAGAAAGTATCGCTGATTTCCAAAAGAGTGTTTTCAAAAAAAAGAATCCAAATGGCTTAATGAAAACGGGTATGTGGGGTTATAGCAGGCACCCCAATTACTTTGGTGAAGCGATCTATTGGTGGGGTATCGCCTTTTTTACTTGGTCAGAAGTCTCCTTTGTTTATGGCACAATCAGCGCGCTTATAATTACGATTCTACTCCGTTATGTATCAGGAGTTCCGATGCTCGAAAAAGCAAAAGAAGGGGATGCTGCATATGAGCAATATAAGAAGGAAACACCTGTTTTCATGCCATTCATAGGCACCTAACAACAAATTCTTGTACTTTTATTTAGTGTAAACTACCGATACTAGATGCCTTATATTTAATTCTTAGAAAGATTTTTTCTTAGCATACTAAATAACAAAAACCCAGCAGGTCCAAGCATTAGTGTTAAAAATAAAGAGGGCCATTTAATCCAATTCGTGATGTTTTCTTCCAAGCATTTTTTAGCAATCCATGTACCTACGAACAGGTCAAATATTAAGTAATGTGCCCACGCTGCGAGCAATACTTTATCATTTGCGAAGCCATTACGAAGGTGTTGCATACTATCCATGCCCACATCATCTCCGGCATTTTCAAACATACCCCAAATAATAAACACCAGATAAAATACTGATAAAGCCAAATGAATAAAATGAGTAAAAAGCAAGCGTTGGGTAAGTTTACTTTTTACAAAAAATGCCAGCAAAATCCAAAAAGGAATAATGCTGGCATTTAATATCTTAAAAATAATTTCCATCAATTAACGAAACGGTGTATGCTTTCTTTCCCTTCACTAATCACACGTAAGAAATAGATCCCTTTTTCACCAACAAATGGTATGCTTAATTGCTGCTTTCCTCCATGAAGGAAGAAATTTTCCTTTTCCATAAGCTGTCCTATGGAGTTGTAGATTACAAAATCAAAATAATTGGCATTCAGCACGTCAATATTAAAGACAACTCCGTTAACTGATAAAGGACTTATCACTTGTATAGAATTACTTAGGAGATTGGAATGAATTCCAGTAGCTGAAGTATCGCTAGTTGTATCGGCCATTGCAGTAAACGTAAATGTTTTGGTAAGAACAGAATCGCCAGTTGTAAATCCATTGTTATTGCTGAGATTAGCGATACTAAATACTGTCAAAACTTGTGAGTCTGAAGGAGCTGTCCATTCAAAATCCCATGAACTGACTCCTAAGGAGTTTGTATGACCCACATATTTTTTCCCGCCAGGACCATTATTGACCTGTGCATCACTGGAGCTAGTCGACAAATCCCCAGCCATTTCGCCAGCCTGGTTTAAGACCGTCAACGAAAAGCCATTGCGCGCTTTTGGGTTTTGAATAGATAATTGCATATTGTAGGTGCTTCCGGGGCTATACTCAAAATTAGCGTCCATATTAGCTCCATCGACCAAAACGCTTAACCGGTCTTCTAAATTTTCTTGGAGACCAAAAGTACTGTGACAACCTGATTTAGCGCAAGAATTTTCACCGGGAGCATTGGTATTAGCTACTGGAGCAAAATTTCTATTAGAATAAGAGATGCTTCTAAATACTCCAAAGGAGATAGTAGAAACCAAAACAACAGCAAGTAAACGTTTAGACATAATTTTATTTTTTTGAAAGTTAAGGTTTTTTTAATAAAAATGTCAAGTAGGATTTCTTATGGACATTAAAAACTAATTTACTTTAAAGCGTTTAAGCAAGTTCAATAACCATTGCACTTGCACCACCACCACCATTACAAATACCCGCAGCGCCCCTTGATTTCCCCTTTACGCGCAACGCAGAGATTAAGGTGCACATGATTCTCGCTCCCGACACACCAATTGGATGTCCAATTGAAACCCCACCTCCGAATACATTCGTTTGTTCGTGTGAAAGATTTAAAATTTTCATATTGGCTAATGCCACTACCGAAAACGCTTCATTAATTTCAAACAAGTCAATATTCCCAATACTTAAACCAGCCTTATCTAATGCTTTCGGTATTGCCAAAGAAGGAGTGGTAGTAAACTCAACAGGTTCTTGAGCGGCATCTGCATAACTTAGAATCTTAGCGATAGGTTTTACACCTAACTCATCCATTTTCTCTTTACTCATAAGTACCAAAGCAGCTGCCCCATCATTCAAATTTGAAGCATTAGCAGCAGTAACCGTTCCATCCTTTCCGAACGCAGGTCTTAATTTTGACACTTTATCATAACTCACTTTTGAAAAATCCTCATCCCTATCCACAACTTTAGGATCTCCTCTTCGTTGTGGAATTTCTACTGGAAAAATTTCATCTTTAAACCATCCGTTTTCTGTAGCTGCTGCAGCACGTTTATATGATTCGATAGCATAAGCATCTTGATCTTCTCTTGAAAATTCATGTTTTGTAGCACATATATCCCCGCACACACCCATCATATCTCCATTGTATGGATCTTGCAAACCATCCCTAACAATAGTATCGATGAAGGTCTGATTACCATATTTAATTCCAAATCGGGCTTTCTCTACCATAAAAGGCGCATTACTCATGCTCTCCATCCCACCACAAACGACAACATCCTGATCGCCCAATGCTATTGCTTGTGCACCAAACATTATTGCTTTCATTCCGGAGGCACATACCTTATTAACTGCGGTGCAAGGCACCTCATATGGAATGCCCGCCTTAATGGCTGCTTGACGCGCTGGAGCCTGACCGGTGTTTGCCTGCAGCACATTCCCCATAAACACTTCACCAACTTGTTTAGGATCAATTCCCGCTCGACTAACTGCCTCTTTGATCACAATTGCGCCCAAATCTATGGCTTTCAGCGTAGATAAGCCTCCACCAAAACTTCCGTTTGGTGTTCGTGCCATACTTACTATAAATACTTCTTTCATGGATTTTGTTTTATTCTTTATTAGGTAAACAAGCGGAGAAAAATAAGTTTCAAAGCTTTTTTGAGAACTGCAAATTTAAGAATTATCACCGAATTATTTGCCAAGAAAAAAGGGCTGCAAATGTTAGCTTGAATGAAATTCGGAGAAGTATTAAACCTATCTATATTAATCTTCGAGCCTACCCTTTCGGATACTTCTGCATCGCCTCTTCCATTTTATCATTGATTTGAAAAGATATTATATGCCAAAACATGATAAAATCGGATATTAAACTATAGAAGGGGTATTTAAAAGTCGCCGGCTTATTCTTTTCAAAAAAGAAATGACCAAACCAAGCAAAACCATATCCAGCTAAAGGTAAAAACCAAAGCAAGCTATATTGACCATTTTTTACAGCAATTATTAGAATAACGAAGAATAAAGTTGTGCCAATAAAATGTGTATTTCTGGTACTTTTTAAGCTGTGTTCACTTAAATAATATGGATAGAATTCAGCCAAGGATTTAAATTGAGGTGCGTTGGACATAATGAATAGTTTACTTTAAAGTTATTAAAAATTCCTAAAATGATGCGCTCGGAGGGTACATCATCTAATTCAGCTATGGTGTTTTAAGATTATCTGTGCCCCTTTTTAGCTTTAATAAAATCTAAATATTTATTGATCGTGACTCTAGAGAGCCAAGTTGAGCATTTAGATTCGTGCTTGAATTTATTAAAATGCTCCTATATTGCGACAAAAACACCTTGGGTTATTTCTTCGGCATCCTCTGGGTTTTGGGTATAACTCAAAGCTAAACTATACACTAAGTTCTTGTACTCTTGATCTATTGATTCTACATTCAATTATTTAGATTTTTGCTTGATAAAATTCTTGATTTACTGCAAGATTTCTTTTATCAATTCAAGGCCTTTATTTTCAATTTTATGCTTCCCCTGATATGAATATGCTTTGACAAAAAAGTGTTTTGATTTTATCATTGTTTGCACCTTTTCCACTTGAGATTTACTAACAAATACATCTTTATCTCCATAAATCAAGTGAAAACTCAAGTCTTTAGGAAGAGCATTCCAATTTAAATCATGAGCAGGCGCACCTCCATAGAGAAAGAGCTTAGAAAATGTAATCCATCGATTACAGCATAATCTGCTCGCAGTTGCAGCACCTTGAGAAAAACCCAGGCATGCATAGGCAACCCCTTTCATCGGCAACTGACTTTGCACTTCTTGCAATACGCTTTCCAGATAATGCATCGTATCCAATATCTCATTTTCCCTTTCTAAACTTGTCATCCAGCTTGAACTAGGATAGGAAGAGAAATCTTTCCAATAAAACTTGGATAAGCCCTCGGGGGCAACTACTAAAGTATTTTCATCTTGGAGCGAAGCAAAAGCCTCCAAAAAATCATCCGCATTTTGCGCATAGCCATGCAGCACGACAAGAACCTGTTTAATTTTATCATTAATTTGACCTGATAAAAAATATCTAGCGGTACGCTGAACATGAACATAATGCTTCTCCATATCCACGAAGCTAATAAAATTTAGCTTTTTTGCTCAATACTTTTTACTTTTACGCCATGATGAATGATTCTTTTCCATTAGCAACAAGTATAGGAATTCTAGGGGGCGGCCAATTGGGCAGGATGTTTATTGAAAATGCATTGCGATATGACGTTCAAATTCATGTCTTAGATCCTTCCGAAAATGCTCCTTGTGCGCATCTTACGCCCTACTTCACCCAGGGAGATTTTAAAGATTTTGACACAGTTTATGCCTTTGGGAAAAACCTGGATGTGGTAACTATTGAAATAGAGCACGTTAATACTGATGCTTTGCGCAAACTGGAAGCAGAAGGAGTGAAAGTTATTCCCAGCGCCAAGGCGATCGAAACCATAAAAGACAAAGGCCTTCAAAAACAGTTTTATATCGATTATGAAATTCGAAGTTCTTTGTTTCGCTTAGTAGAAAATAGCGCTGAGCTGAATAAGCATGAATCTTTTTTACCTTTCTTTCAGAAAGCAAGAAAAGATGGATATGATGGTAAAGGAGTCCTTTCAATAAAAACTAAGGAAGATTTTTGTAAAGCTTTTGACGTCCCATCAGTATTAGAGAAAAGCGTAGATATAGACAAAGAAATATCAGTAATTGTAGCCAGAGATCAATACGGGAATTCAGTGACTTATCCTGTCGTGGAGTTAGTTTTTGATCCCGTTTATAATCT
>JADHRO010000064.1 GCA_016777395.1 Chitinophagales bacterium
GCTGCACCCAAAAGCAAGTCATCATTGTTATGCTTACCGAATAGGGACTGATAAAAATAATTTTAGAGCCAACGACGATGGAGAACCAAGTGGCTCTGCTGGAAGACCAATATTGGGGCAAATAGATTCCTTTCATTTAAGCAATGTTTTAATTATCATTGTTAGATACTACGGGGGAACAAACCTTGGTGTTTCGGGGCTTATCAATGCCTATAAAAAATCTGCGCAAGACGCACTCGTTAATGCCCAAATTATAGAAAAGGAATTACTCCAAACTTGGCAAGTTAGTTGTTCTTATACGGAGGTCAATGATCTTTTTAATCAGCTAAAAAAAATAGGTATTGAAAATTGGAAGGAAGATTATTCAGATTTATGTAAAATTACCTTCACCTTCCCTATTTCTTTATCTGAAAGCTTATCTTTATGGATAAGCTCGAAAGGTTTAAAATTTGAACTTATATAAATACTAGTGTATAGAAATACATCCATATTGATTTTTACCGCTCTCCTGATAGCCCTTAACATATCGTCTGTTTTAGCGCAAGATTTAGGCCCGTATATCTATCCCTTCGAGAGCGATAAATTAAGTATTTCGAAGTTTGAATCCTTGGAAGAAAAGAAAGCTCTTTTAGACTCTTTATTTTCTAACCAAGTATACGAAGGTGTTAATTTTAATGAAACTTATGTAAGAAATAGTGCAGGCGGTGTGCATTATACATTCCAAGTCGACTTAAATCATATACCAATGGAGCAAGTTTTCGCAAAGATCCATTGCGACCATGCTGGAAATATTCGTTTAGTGCAATCCAATTTACCCAATCCGGAAGCGTGGAAAGCTATCAATATCGAGCCTGTTGAGATTCAAAAAAATACCGTTTATGTATATACGGAAGGTCGTTTTGCTTTAGCCAAGAAAGAATATATTCAAGAGGAAAAAAACGACGCCTATTACGACCGATATTGGTTAAATAATCAAGACTATTACGAAAACAGTCTAAAATTTCATAATGACACTACGGCTTATGCCAAAGTGTTTAAGCCAGACCCTTTGAGTAGTGCAAGTATGGTTTATGGGGGGAACTATCAAGATGCATTTCGTTTTGATACAAGTGCATTGGTCATCCAAAACATAAACAATCCAGGAGGAACAACAATTACGACAAATACTGCGACTTATAATTATGATGGAGTATCCTTTAATGTGCCTGCAGAAAGCTATTTAAATGATTTTACAGCCCCTATTATTCGGCAGGTTTTTACAAACATTTTCCTTAATGGACAAGGAGTTGTCATAGGTTTCAATACGGCTATCACAGATAATGTCGCTGCTTTCATCACAGAAATAGTCATAGAGGATTATAATTACCTCGCCCTAGCACAAGAGCAGTTTTGGGGAGAAATTCCAGTTGATTATGCTGGCGGCAAGTTCAACTTGAATAACAATTTTTTTGTCATCAGTGACTTAAGTCCGCCCTTCACCAATCCAAGTACCAGTGCAACTGATAGTTTTGATTTTAACAGAAGTGAAGTTGATTTTGAGGATGTCAACGCCTTTTACCATCTAAACAGATACCAAGCTTATTGGCAAAGTCTTGGATTTACTGATTTAGCATTAGAAGTAATTTTAGTCGACGCACATGGCAATAATGGAGCTGATAATTCATTTTTTGCACCCACCTCTCCTCCCCGACTGGTATTTGGACAAGGAGGAGTAGACGATGCGGAAGATGCAGATGTAATTATACATGAGTATGGGCATGCTATTAGTGCATTTGCCTCACCAGAAAGCAATGTTGCTGAGGAACGACGAGCCCTAGATGAGGGTTTTGGAGACTACTTAGCAAGTTCTTATTCGAAACAGTTTACAAATTTTGCATCGAATGAAGTGTTTACTTGGGATGGGCATAATGAATTTTGGTCAGGAAGAATTAGTAATTCGAACAAAACCAAATTAGATATTTCAATTAACCAAAATATTTATTTTAACGGGGAAGTATGGTCTGCCACCTTAAATGATTTGCATAACAATTTAGGCGCTACGATAAGCGATAAACTGGCTATTGAGGTGATGTACTATAATATGCCCAATACAACAATTAGTCAGGCTGCCAAAAATTTATTTTTGGCAGATACCCTCTTGTATGGTGGGATTCATACTTGCGAGATTTTTGATATCCTTTTTATGCGTAAATTTTTAATGGGTACCTGCTTGGATTTTTATTCGGGTCTTGAAAATAAATTTTCCCAAGATAATCGAGTTCAATTGCTTAATACCTATGGATTTACGAATTATGACGAAGATATTATTGTGCGCTTCGAAACAGCGGAGTTTAAAAACAGCCAAATCCAGTTATTCGACATCAAAGGTGAATGCATTTTTAGCTTTAATCCAAAAGCTCAAGTGATCCAGTTAAACTTCCCAAAGCTTTCGGCTGGCGCGTATTTTATGACAATTACTTCTGAAAGTAACTCTTACCGATTTAAACTATTGAAAAAATAAATATAATGTTGAGTGATATAGAAAAAGCATATGTGGAGGAGTTTGACCTCTTTGATGATCCGATGGACAAGTATGAGCATATCATTGACATCGGCAATGAGCTTGACCCTTTAGATGAGAAATATAAACGGGATGAACTACTTGTAAAGGGATGCCAAAGCAAGGTTTGGCTTCATGCCTATAGTCGAGATGGTAAGGTCTTTTTTGAAGCGGATAGTAATACTGTGATAACCAAAGGAATAATTGCTATGCTTGTTCAAGTATTGTCTAATCTTAGTCCTAAAAAAGTGGTTGATCACCCATTGGAATTTATTCAAGCCATTCAACTCCACGAGCACTTAAGCTCACAGCGAAGCAATGGCTTAACAGCTATGATTCAACAAATGAAAAACTTTGCAAACCAATACGTGTAATATGAAGAAAATTTACTTTTTAAAATCATGTAGTACATGTCAACGAATTCTAAAGGAGATAGACGCTGAAGTGAATGATTTTGAATTGCAAAATATTAAAGTAGATCGCATTACTTCTATTCAGTTGGAAGAAATGCGGCAGCTTGCAGGATCTTATGAAGTCTTGTTTAGTCGCACCGCTATGAAATATAGAGCGCTTAATTTGAAAGAAAAAAATCTTAATGAAGAAGATTATAAAACCTATATATTAGATGAATATACATTTCTAAAAAGACCCGTAAGCATAATTGGAGATAGAATATTTATCGGAAATAGTAAAAAAGAAATTGACGCCTTAAAAACCGCCTTAAATTAGGTGCAAACAAAAAGCCTCCCGAAAATTCGGAAGGCTTTTTTTAACTTTTCAATTTATTGAAAATTTTATGCAAGACTTTATCTAGCCAAGTTGGCTGAAAATCATCGGCTTTGTAGTGGCCAATCTCTATGAGGAAATTCATTGCTCGTGGATAATCATCTTGATCTACAAATATTTTCACCCCATTCATGCTCCCTGATGAAAACTCTCGTAAGGCATTAATATGTTCATCTCTAATATGTGTCCTGATACCAATGTTTTCGAGTTTGTTTCGAACCATTGCCATTTCAATTTCATTGAAAAATGAAGCTATTTGTAACAAATTTCTCATGGTAACAATTTTCAAGGTAGCAAGAAAATATTTATAATGTTCCTCTATTTTCCTGTTCTCGCTCAATTGCTTCAAACAATGCTTTAAAATTACCTTTACCGAACGACTGCGCACCTTCGCGTTGTATGATTTCAAAAAACATGGTTGGTCGATCTTGGACAGGTTTAGTGAAAATTTGTAGTAAATATCCTTCCTCATCGCTGTCGACTAAAATATTTAACTTTTTTAGCACTGCAACATCTTCTTTAATTTCGCCTACTCTATCAATCAAATCTTCGTAGTAGGACCCAGGTACTTCAAGAAACTCAACACCTCTTCTTCGCAGCTCACCTACAGTATAAATAATATCTTTTGTAGCTACAGCAATATGTTGAACCCCTGCGCTATGATAAAAATCAATGTACTCTTCGATTTGTGATTTTTTCTTTCCTTTGGCAGGCTCATTAATTGGGAACTTTACATACCCATTTCCATTGCTAACCACCTTACTCATTAAGGCTGTGTATTCTGTAGAAATATCTTTGTCATCAAAAGTTAGTAATAAACCAAAGCCCATTACATCTTCATAAAACTTTATCCAATCATCCATTTTTCCAAGCTCTACATTTCCTACGCAGTGATCAATATATTGCAAGCCAATTGGTTTAACATCAAAAGTCGAGGACCTTGCTTTAAATCCAGGCATGAATGCACCTGAATAGTTTTTTCGTTCTACAAACTTATGAATCGTTTCCCCATAGGTTTGGATTGCAGAAATGACTACTTCACCAAACTCATCCTTTAGCGTCATAGGCTCTTGTACACTCACAGCTCCTCTTTGAGTTGTTTCTCTCCAACTTTTAGCTGCATCATCTACCCATAATGCTAATACCTTCACCCCATCACCATGTTTCGCTAAGTGCCTATTAATGGGATCGTCTGGAGTAAGCGCAGATGTGACAACTAATCGCAGTTTTTCCTGTTGTAAAACATAAGAAGTTTGCTGCTTATTGCCTGTTTCTAAGCCAGCATAAGCAACTACATTAAATCCAAATGCTGCTTGATAAAAGTACGCGGATTGTTTCGCATTACCCACATATATTTCAATGTGGTCTGTGCCTAACAAAGGTAAAAAATCTGCTGCATCTACTAGTTTATCTTGATTTTCTGAAACAGTTCTTTCCATGATTTTTTAAGTTTGATTCTTCCTACGAAGTTACGATTTTTTCATAACTGAAGCTGTAATTTATTCTTTCAGTGTCTTCAGATAAGAAAGTAAGAATTTATTTATTGTTTAACTTTCTGCAGAGGACATATTCTACTTTTAAGAGTTACTTAGGCATAGCGCTAGGTAATAGATTTTAAGTAACAAAAGAAGCCTTCCGCCAACTCCTTCAATAATATAAGGCTTTAGTCTTCTAGTTATCTATTTAACTAATTCACTATTTTTACCCAATGAATAAGAAAGAAAAGGTTGATTTCGTTGTCCATACGCTTGAAAAGCTCTATCCAGAAACTCCCATTCCTTTGGACCATAAAGATAATTTTACTTTATTGGTAGCTGTACTCCTTTCCGCTCAATGCACTGACGTGCGAGTCAATCTAGTCACCCCTCGTCTATTTGCGCTTGCTGACAATCCTTATGATATGGTCAAGCTAAGTGTGGAAGAGATAAAAGAGATTATCAAACCTTGTGGACTTTCACCGATGAAATCCAAAGGTATTCATGGACTCTCAAATATTATTATCAACGAGCATAATGGAGAAGTTCCAAATACCTTTGAAGCATTAGAGGCAATGCCTGGAGTTGGACACAAAACGGCTTCTGTTGTCATGAGTCAAGGCTTCGGAGTTCCTGCTTTTCCAGTAGATACACACATACATCGTTTAATGTATCGTTGGACGCTAAGCAATGGGAGAAATGTAATTCAGACCGAAAAAGACGCCAAGCGTCTCTTCTCTGAAGAACTGTGGAACAAACTGCATCTACAAATTATATTTTTTGGAAGGGAATATTGCCCAGCAAGAGGACATGACCCATTGAATTGCCTCATTTGTAAAGAGATTGGAAGACGAGAAATGTTTAGCAAGTAAGTGGAAGTCAAATTCATTATTTTGATTGCCTAAAAAAATTAAACCTGCGATTTCTTTGCATAAAACGAGGCCAAAAATAAGGCATTAAAAAATGCAAAAGAGACCATTCCCATTTGTGTCTGCCATAAGGATTCAGTCACCATATAAATCATAATAACCGAAAGATAAGCGAAGTATAATTTGTTTCTTTCCATCCATGCCATACAATATGAATACCCCATAAAAGCCAGCAATAAAACGAAGCCGATTACCCCCATTTCAAGAAAAGATTCTAAAAATTGATTCTGTGCATTATACCCTTCCGCCATACCCCTCTCATAATTGATTTGCTTAAAGGCTTCGCTTAGGGCTTCGGTCGAATTACCTAATCCATTTCCTAAGAAAGGATGTTGTATTATAAGCTTTATGCTTTCTTGCCACACAATAATTCTCGAGTCTAATGCACTCAAGATAAATGATCGGCTAAAAACTCCAAAACTTAAAGAAATCAAAGCAAGCAATAAAGTGAAAATAACTATACTAGCGATCGCTATTCTTTTGTTTTTTATGAAGTTGTAAATTGCGGTTATCAAAGTAAAACCTAAGACAAAATAACCTACCTTCGAGCTACAGAGTAGGACCATGAAAATGAAAAATATCAGCATTATCCAGTAGGAAATTCGCCATTCTTCACGCTTCAAATACTTGTAGTTATTGCCTAAAAACAGTATTGCTAAATTATAATACAGGGAATGCGTCACGGGATTGGCTTTTACATTACTCAATAAGCCTTTGTAGGTAAAACCTTGCCATCCAGCTGTAGGAAATTCAACGAAGGATTGCATTAAAATATATACACCAAATCCAAAACATCCAGCGATAAACGCGGTCAATAAGACTCTAGGTTTTATTTGGATAATTGATTCAAATTGGAACATACTGACCCAATAGATGAATAGTAAGATATAAATACTTAATTTACTCCAAACTCCTGCAGAATCATAAAAGAACATATGAAGCGCAGATAATATCAACAACAATACAATTAAGATGGAATAAGGGTGTTTAAGAAATTGTTGAAGCTTACCTACAAAGACCTCCCTCAAGCTATTGCGGAATACAATTAGATTTCTCATGACTAAAGCGATAAAAGAAAAGACTAAAATTAAGGTAGGGATACTTGCAGAAACTCGATGAAAAGGAATGGAGATAGCCAACAAAAAAATACTAATAGCAAATATGTATTCTAAAAAAATCGGATAATTCAAATCCTGTGAGAGGTTTTGTAAACTATTGAACATCGTCTTCTTGTTTACTCGTCTGCGATATTTACTAAAGACCAAAAAATCCAAAGCCATTAGAAAGGCAACACAAATTGAAGAGTTTATTAAAACTACCGCTATACTTCCTAGGTCCTGCGCTGCCAGTGCCGCTAATATTAACAGAATAGCAAGTCCAAAAAGTAAAAGTGAGGCCTCTGCATGATTAAATCCTATTCTTAGCAATAGATGGTGAACATGATTTCGATCTGCCTTGAATGGAGATTTAGCCAAGTAATATGGTCGTAAGAAAAACAAGCGCAGGGTATCGGCAATGGGAATGGCCAATGCTGTCAAAGCAACGCCTACCTCAGCGCTGCATTTCGTTAAAAACAAACTTGAATCACCTGTGTAGGTTTTAATAAAGTTAAAAGCAAATAGAACAGCTAAGAGCCCAATAATCATCGATCCATTATCTCCTAAGAAGACCCTGGGTTTAAACAAATTAAAACGAAGAAACACCAGCAATGCTGCAAGAATACTCAGCGCAAGAATAAAATAATTAATTAGTCCTGCACTAAACAAGCACATCCCTAAAAATCCGATGGCCACAAATCCCATTAAAGCGGCTAGACCATTAATCCCATCAACTAAGTTAAAGGCATTAACCACAAATACGATTATCACCATACAGAGAAGTTGCCCCAAAACATATGGAATTCCATATAAGCTCATGTATTCAGCAAAATGAACCTCCCCAATAAATACCAAAATTGCTGAAATAAAGAATTGACCGGCGAATTTTTGAAGAGCATTCATGGGGTGCTTATCATCTACTAGCCCCAAAATGAAGATTCCCGAAACGCCAAATAAAACTCCGGCGCTAGCCAATGAAGGCGATGGAATTACAAAACATAGTAAATAGCTAATTATAAATGCAATATAAATGAGCCAACCGCCTACTGGTGGGATACTATCCTTATGTCTCTTGCGGCCTTGTCCCTTATCTAAATAGTCTATTTTGTTCGCATAAGCGATGAAGCTAGGAAATGCAATATATCCGATAATAAGAATAAGAAACGGTATGAGTAAAAGCCAAAAACTCAAGTATGATAATTTTGTGTAAAGGTAGGGATTAAAAATTGTTCTATTAACTCATCCAATGGTCCTTATCTAGATTACACCTTAAAGAATTCATTGGAGAAACACCATACACACTATGAGACTATTTAAGCTAAACACGTAAACCGCAAGCAGGTTTTTAAACCAAATAAGAACATATATGCCAATATATAGGTATTTGATAATAGAATATAAGTCCTTAGTTTTGAGCTAATAAAACATTTAAATTTATTAAATGAAAAATGAGCTAACCAAAAGAGAGCTACAAGTCCTTAGTTTAATTGCTAAAGGTTATGGTTCAAAAAAAATTGCATCATTACTTTCTATTAGTGTCCGAACCATTGAAACACATCGTAAAAATATTAAGTTAAAATTTGAGTTCAACAATTTTTACCGGGTTATCAGTTATGCATATGAAAACAAAATCTTGCCTATAGATCCAACTTAATAGAATATACAATACTTTGTTAAGACCAATAAATTCTGAATCCCAATAGAATTATACCTTGGTCGAGCCCCTAGATGAAAATCTGGGGGCTCATAATTTAAAACCTATGCAAACTGGGCTTGTTACCCATTACTTCATCAATCTTCTCCATAAGCTCAGTGGTAAGTTTGGGTAAAACTTCAAGCGACTTTAAGTTCTCTTCTAGCTGATGGGTTTTTGTTGCGCCTAAAATGACCGAACTTACATTGGGGTTTTTCAAACACCAAGCCAAAGACATATTCGTTAAACTCACGCCTAAATCACTTGCCAGATTATGAAGGGCTTGAACTTTTTCTTGATTTTCGGGAGACCACACTTTGTCCTTGATCCAAGATAATGATTCTATCTCCATTCGACTTCCCTTCGGAATCCCTTTCAAGTATTTACCTGTTAAGACTCCGGAAGCCAATGGGCTCCAGACAGTTGTACCCATTCCATAATTTTCAAAAAGCGGCAAATACTCTTTTTCTAATTTACTTCGCTCAAATAAGTTGTATTGCGGCTGCTCCATACTCGGGCCAATCAAATTATATTTTTCTGCCACCAAATGTGCCTCAGTAATTTGCTGAGCATTCCATTCACTTGTTCCCCAGTACAATATTTTACCTTGTTGTATCAAGTTATGCATTGTCCATACAGTTTCAGCTATGGGTGTATCTATATCTGGGCGATGACAATAAAACAAATCCAAATAATCGACCTGAAGTCTTCTTAATGCAGCATGACAAGCTTCCACAATATGCTTGCGCATCAAGCCTTTTTGATTGGGTTTATCTCCACCCCAAAACACTTTACTCGATACTATAAAAGTGGATCTATCCCAATTCATTTTATTAAGAATTTGCCCCATAACTTCCTCGCTTTTGCCAGAGGCATAGGCTTCTGCATTATCGAAAAAATTTACCCCATTTTCATATGCTATTTGCATAAGCTGCTCACTTGTATTGTCTTGAATCTGACTACCAAATGTCACCCAAGAACCAAAAGATAAAGCACTTAGCTGCAAACCGGATTTACCCATTCTTCTATATTCCATTTTTCAATATTTAATTTTACTCCTTTTTAACAAACTTTTTAAGCATTCAATCGTTTACAAATTCAATAGCTACAATTATAATCTTATTTTTGCCGAGGATGTTCGAATTTACAAAAGAAATAATCAATAATT
>JADHRO010000065.1 GCA_016777395.1 Chitinophagales bacterium
ATCCAACTTTAATTCATATTCTCCTAAAAAGCTCATTAGTTATCCACTACGTTTTTAAATCTTTCACAAAAGTATACACTTTTGACACATTTTCCCACATTTACCCATTTATTACCACCAATATTTACTCACATTTTATACAAAACCATAGTGTTTTTTGTGGATAACCAACATTACAATATGTGGATATCGACACTTTTGCTATTAAGGTTTTCTTATAAATTATTCATTATGAAGTGTTTACAAAATCATGTAAGTTTACTCACATTAACATTGACCTTTTTAAAATAATAAGCGAATTACTTTTAGATACATTGGCCCATATTTAGATGTAAAGAATGATTCAGGTATTATTTACCACCATCAGCTATAGAATACTCCCTCGTTAATCACAATAGGGCAAATTTAGATTCTAATACGCTGATTGATGTACTTTTTGCTACCTTTGAATAGTGAAGCAAACACCCATACATATTAAGAATAAGCGAGCTAAATTCGACTTTGAGATTCTGCAAACATATACGGCGGGACTACAATTGACAGGCACAGAGATAAAAGCAATTCGATCAAGCAAAGCACATATCAATGAAGCCTTTTGCCAGATGCGAAGAGGAGAATTGTTTGTTGTTAATATGCATATTGCTGAGTACACATTTGGCACCCACTACAATCATGTCCCCAACCAACCAAGAAAGCTCCTGCTAAATAAGGGAGAGATCAAACAGATTGATAGAAAGATAACAGAGAAAGGGCTTACAATTATCCCGCTTCGTCTATTTCTATCCGAACGTGGATTGGCAAAGTTGGACATTGGAGTTGCTCGTGGTAAAAAAAGCTTTGACAAAAGACATAGCATCAAAGAAAAAGACACCAGACGAGAATTAGATCGTATAAAAAATCGGTACTGATTGAATAATATGGATAAGCGTGTGGCCTAAACAGCAAGCCCCTAGTCTATCTTCATACCTACCCGTTCAACAAACTTATTGCGCCATTATCACCACCAGGTCGTCTTGATGCACCATTTGATTACCCTCTAGCATTACTTCAACAATTTGACCATCAAATGGAGCCACTACAGTGCTTTCCATTTTCATAGCTTCTATTAAAAATAAAGGTGTGTTCTTTTTTACTTTATCCCCTTTTTGAACCAATATCTGCGTAAGCTTACCTTGCAGCGGCGCCCCTATTTCATTTGCTGCTGCAACTTTCCGATTCGTCTTTAATTCTATATTGAGTTTTTCATTCCTTAACTGAATATGCCGGTTTTGGCCATTCAGCTTAAAGTAAACTTGACAATTACCCTCATCATCTGGAGCAGTTGTATTTAAATATTTTACAATCATACTTTTACCCGCAGAAATTTCTACCATTATTTCTTCATTCTGCTTCATTCCATAGAAAAATGTAGGTGTTGGAATAACCCAAACATCGCCATTGACCTCGTTGAAATCATGAAAATCTTTATAAACTTTAGGGTAAAGCTTGTAGCTTAAGAAATCCAATTCTGTTTTATGTTTCCCAAACTGCTTCTTGAATTGCACCAATTCCTTTTCAAAATCTACAGGCTCCAAATACTCATTTGGCCGAACATGATAGGCTTCTTGATTTTTTAAAATTATTTGCTGAAGTTCTTGCGGAAATCCGCCATATGGTTGTCCAATATCCCCTTTAAAGAAATTAATCACTGAATCTGGAAATGAAATATCCTCTCCTTTTGTAAGAATATCATCCCGAGTATACCCATTACTGGTCATAAACATCGCCATATCACCAACTACCTTACTGGAAGGAGTAACCTTGACCACATCTCCAAACAACTCATTAGCAATTTGATAATTCTGTTTGATTGTTTCAAACTGATCCTCAATACCAAGCCCACGGGCTTGCGGTCTCAAATTGGAATACTGACCTCCTGGAATTTCATTTTCGTAAACTTGCGCAGTACCCGCTTTTAGCTCAGATTCGAATGGGTAATAATACTCCCGAACATCTTCCCAATAATTTGAAAATTGATTCAGTGTTTGAAGGTCTATTTTTGTTTCTCTTTCATGCCCTTTTAGCATGTGAACAATAGAGTTAAAGTTTGGCTGAGAAGTCAGGCCACTCATACTTGCCAATGCCACATCAATCGCATCTACTCCTGCCTCAACCGCTTTTAAGTAGGTGGCAGATTGAACAGATGAAGTATCGTGGGTATGAAGATGGATAGGGATATCTACGGCATTTTTCAAGTTCGTGATTAACTTCTCTGCCGCAAACGGAGTAAGCAATCCGGCCATATCCTTTATTCCTAGAATATGTGCTCCCATATCTTCTAACTCCCGCGCTAAATCTATATAATATTGCAGGTTAAATTTAGTCTTACTCTCATCCAGGATATCTCCCGTATAACAAATGCATGCCTCAGCTAGGCTATTGGTTTCATCTCGCACGGTTTTAATACTCAATGCCATTGATTTGGTCCAGTTTAAGGAGTCAAATATTCTAAACACATCCATACCATTTTCGGCTGCTTTCTCTATAAATTTAGCCACTAAATTATCGGGATATGCCGCATAGCCCACTGCATTACTGCTTCTTAGCAACATTTGAGTTAAAATATTAGGCATTGCCTCCCTTAATAATTGCAGTCGCATCCAAGGATCCTCCTTTAAAAAGCGCATGCAAACATCAAAAGTTGCTCCACCCCATATCTCCATAGAAAAGACTTCTGGATGATTTTTCGCGAAACTTTCAGCGACCAACAACATGTCTCGGGTCCTTACTCGAGTTGCTAGTAAAGACTGGTGTGCATCCCTGAATGTAGTATCCGTATAGAATATACCGGGCTCTTCTTTCATCCATTTACAAAACTCATCACGCCCCTTCTCTAACAAAATATCTTTACTGCCTCTTGGATAGGCTTTTGATTTATCGTAACCCGGAACCACAGGTACTCTAAACACCTTCCCATCATCAACAAACTTCACATCACTATTTCCATTTAATATAGTGTTTCCGATATACGTCAAAGTCTTCGTTGCGCGATCTCTTTTCTTGCCAAAGTCAAGCAAATCGGGGTGTGACTCTATAAATCCAACATTTTGTTTACCACTCACAAAAACCGGGTGTTTCACTACATTTTGTAAGAAAGGAATATTCGTCTTAACACCTCGTATTCTAAATTCAATGAGTGCTCTATCCAATCTTTCTGCTGCTCCACGAAGAGTTCGACCCCAAGCAGAAACTTTCACTAACATACTGTCAAAAAATGGCGAGACAGTAACCCCAGGATAAGAACTCCCTTCATCGAGACGTATTCCCATCCCTGCGGCATTCCTGTAGGCAATTATAGTGCCATAATCCGGTTGAAAATTATTTAAGGGGTCCTCCGTAGTTATTCTACATTGGATGGCAAATCCGTCTAATTTAATATCACTTTGCTCATTTATAAAAATACTAGGATGACCTAAGGGTATGCCATCGGCTATAAGAATTTGCGTTCTTACAATGTCTACGCCGGTCACCTCTTCTGTTATCGTATGCTCAACTTGTATTCTTGGATTAACCTCTATGAAATATATATTTTCTTCAGCATCAACTAAAAATTCAACCGTTCCTGCATTATAATATCCAACATGCTTGCCAATTCGTATTGCATATTCATACAACTTGTCTTTAGTCTCCTGCTTTAAAGAGGGAGCAGGAGCAACTTCCACGACTTTTTGAAAACGTCGCTGAACAGAGCAATCACGCTCATATAGATGTACCAGATTTCCATGATGATCCCCAAGCAATTGAACCTCTATGTGTTTTGGATTTTCAATGAATTTTTCTAAAAATATGGTGTCAATTCCAAAAGCCTTTTTAGCCTCATTTTTTGACTCGTTAAATGCCTGTACTAATTGATCATCACTTCTTACCACGCGCATTCCGCGACCACCGCCACCAGCAGCAGCTTTTACCATTATTGGATAACCTATCGTCTGTGCCTCTTTCAATGCATCTGCAGCCCCATCAACGTCTAATTGACTACCTTCTATAACGGGAACATTAGTGGCTCGCGCGATTTTCTTTGCTGCCACTTTATCGCCAAGTTGATTCATTGATTCGGGTGAAGGACCGATAAAAATTATACCTTCCTCACGGCATCTTATTGCAAAATTTACGTTCTCTGAGAGAAAGCCATAACCAGGGTGAATAGCATCGACACCCTTTGATTTAGCAAGTGTAATGATCTCCTCAATATCAAGATAGGGCTTTAAGGGCTCCTCGGAAGCCCCTATTTGGTAAGCTTCATCAGCCTTATAACGATGCAGAGAGTACCTATCCTCATAGGTATACAACCCAACTGTTGTTATTTTTAGCTCTGTAGCTGCTCTAAATATTCTTATTGCAATTTCCCCGCGATTTGCAACGAGGAGTCGTTTAATTTTTAAATCCACCATTTGAACAAAAATAACAAGTAAGAATTAAAATCAAAAAATATTTTGTCTAATTTATCCCCAAGAAATCCACCATTAAGTAAAACTATAATAAATACGAAAATTTAAAGAAGAACAACATCTTTTTTACCTTAATCTAAAGGTCATACGAGTTAAATTAAAAAGGGCTATTCCTTTCAGAATAGCCCTTTTTAATCTTATTATTGATGCGATTAGCTCTTGCTTTTCTTGCCTCCAATGGAATACTTGAAAGTATGTGACAATTTCATCATTGTATAAAAACCGATGAAAGGTGTTCCTGGAAAACGCTGAAATTCATTATTTGTTATATTGTAGAATGTACCACTCAAGATCGTATTCTTTGAAAAATTTGGTCTGTAGGATATACTCAAATCAATAAGATTTGCAGCAACTACTTCCCCGACGTAAACCGCAGAATTTGCAGGGAAGGCATCTTGCCATCTCCAATTAATACCGGCACCAATACCTGTATTTCCAATATTTAATCCTTCAACCGCAAGTGAGGTCTTGTACTTAGGCGCATTCAAAGCAATATAACCTCCTGAGGCTCCTGCTAACGAAATTCTATCTTTATTCATAAAAGAAAACATACCCGAAATTTTAAGCGTACTTTCTTTAAAATTCTCAACATAAGTAGCCCCTAAATCAGCACCTGCGATGTCAACTTCTCCGAGATTAATGTAGGTCAAGATCAAATCAGAATTAACTAAATCATCTTCTGGAGCAACTGTTCCTAGTGAAAAACCTTGCATAGCTCCAACAAGCCATTCGCCGACTGAAACTCCCGCCTCTCCTGCTAAACCAGCCAATGCACCCTCTATAATACCGGATTGTGTAGTTCCCGCGTTGCTCTGATAAACAGGAACCAACTCTTGAGCTAATTGATCATCATCAAACAACACTCGATAAGAGGCAGGAGATAATGGACTAACATAATTGTCAATTCTTGTGTAATACAAATCAGCAGACAAGAAAAATTTATCTTTAATAATTCCTTTGTAACCTATCTCCATCGTCTGTGTCACTGTACTCTTAATCGATTCCAAATCTGAAATTTGCGTATAATCAAACTCTTCATTACTGATAAAATCAATCACCTTTCTTTCTACGTTATTATTCAAAGAAGAAGAAGCTGATGATAAATCGCCTGTTAATGAAACCAAATCACCCTTAACAAAATCAAACTGCGCAGCATCATAATCTGTACCATATAAGGTAGTTGCAATTAGATTAGATAAAGAATTTAAAAAGCCGTCAAAATGTACATGGTTGTTAGATAAATCAGCAACATCATACCACCCATTATCATATGGACTTCTAAACTGTGCGAAGCCGTCTGAACCATAATTAAAATTGAAGCCAGAAGGATTACCAAGACCTCTTGCTATAATACCATTAGGGACAAATAATTGCGGTAAATCCAATGCAGTATTTAAGGCTGAAGGTGCGCTAAATGCTCGGTTATAAGTTAAACGTGCAGTGTGGCGACTAGATGGCTTATATACAATCGCTGCCCTAGGGGATAGGAAGAACTCACCAATTCTATCTTGGTAATCACCTCTTAAAGCCGCTAGAAGATCAAATTTTTCTGATATATGATATTCCGCTTGACCATATACACCCAATTGATTGATAGCATCATCATCTTCATATCTACCGTAAATAGTACCATCCGAAACTGGACGTGTCAAAATTGCATCGAAACCATATGTAAAATCAACTAATTGTTTAATACTAGAATTATGTTGAATCTGAATCCCATGAAGTTTTGACTTGTCGAGTAAAGTTTGGAATTGATAGGGTTGTGGTTCACTTCCATCTAGCTGGCTAATGAGATAGGTGTCGCCTGAATTACTAGAATTCATAAAATAATTCACAAACAAGCTTTTATATCTTGCTCTCACCTGAGCATAGGTATAACCCCAATCTACGCCTTGAGCACCACCTAAACCGGTAAGCTCCAGGTTGGTTGTGTTGGCATAACCTCCACTAAAAGTAAAATCAATATCCTTACTAACCGCATAATCAATCCTTGTATCAAAATTATATTTCTGAATAAAGAAATCTCTGTCAAATGTCTGTAAACCTGCAGCAGAATCAACTTCAAATTGCACACCATCTCTAACTGTTCCGAAGACAAAATTAGTACCCGGAGTAGGCTCCCTAGGATCATAGTAAGGAAAATCATGCCCTTGCATATAGCCGCCAGAAATTTTAAAGCCTACTTTATCGCTTATTTTTTGTGCATGACGAATGTTTGGTGCCCAAACACTTCGACTTCCGCCTGTGAAGCTTATTGTAGTTTCAGTATTATGATCTCCACGAATATCTAATGGAGACTTCGTTATGATGTGCATTACTCCATCAGCAGCATTTGGTCCATACAAAGCTGAACCCGGTCCACGCACAATCTCGATTCTTTCGATATCGTCGTTTGACCCTGGCATCAGTTGAAAAGCATTAACCTTAAGAGAAGGAACCTGACCTATACGATTATCGACCATAGTCAACATAGAGCCGGAAAAAATACCGTTAAAGCCTCTCACAGCTACATTTGCCGAAACTAAACCTGTGGGAATTATGTCAACTCCTGGGATACTTTTTAAGTTATCCGTTGCTACCACAGCTGCAGTATTCTCAATCTTTTCTGCACTAATTAAGGTCACAGAGGCAGGTGCATCGAGAATTCTTTCTTTTCTTTTGGATGCAGAAACCACGACCGCATCTAGGCCTATTTCATCTACCTTCATTTGATGATTAATCTTAGCTCCCGTAAAAGCAATCATTTTGTCACGATACCCCACAAACTTGAAAACTACCGAAGGATTATCCGTCGTTAAGTTTAAGGTATACTTCCCATCAAAATCAGTCGTTGTACCATTCAAAGTATTTTTTTCAATTACATTAACTCCGAAGAGCGGATCTCCATTTTCGTCAGTAACTGTTCCACTAGCTGTTTGGGCCATTAAGCTATTTAAACTTATGAGGCAAACTAATAATAAGTAGACTTTTTTCATTCTATGTTAAATTTGGTTAAAGCAAAACTAAAAATATTTTAATTAGAAATGTTGAATGTTATTCACAAAAATTACCTAAAGTGTCCAAATAAAAGAAAGAAAGACTTCTAAAGAACTACCAGAGAAAATCATAAGCCAATTAAAAAGGCATCACTCGAGAGTGATGCCTTTTTAATTGGGAGTTTAAAAGCTCTTTATTTGTTCGTTCCGGCTTTCAGACCTGGATGAGGAGGCGCAGGATTACTTTCGCCCACTTCATCAGCATTAGCTTGTTCTAAGGAAACTTTACGTTCTTTATACTGCTCGATGTTTGTAGAACCTTCGGCATTAGATTCTCCAGAAAACTTCACAATAAATCTATCCCTATTAATACCATATTTTTCAGTTAAATAATCGATAACCGCATTAGCTCTATTCCAGGATAATTGCTCATTATATTTCTGATTGTCATCCTTGTCCGTCATTCCAGTAGCTCGAATAACTAAGTCTGGGCAATCAGCCATCTTAGTGGCTAAATCATGAAGGTGGGCATAAAACTCAGGTTTAATATTGAATTTATCCTTATCAAAATGGATGGATGGAAGAATGACATTACTGCATGCAACCGCCATCATTTCATCACAACAAGAAGGCGGCAATTGAGCAACACCTTTTAAATTAACAGGCAATCCCGGTGGCGAAAATGGCTCATCATCATTCAAATCGATAATGCCATCAGCATCGCTATCTAAAGCAATTCCTTTCGGGCTAACAGGAGCTCCCTCTGGCGTATTTTCTTCTTGATCTAATCTATTAGGAACACCATCTTTATCATCATCCATGAGCAACTCTTGAATTGCCTTCTCTGGATCATTTTCCGCAATCTTCTGATAGGTGTAATGTATTGGGTTTAGTAATGTTGTAGATTCAGTTTTCTTCTTATTTACCAACTTAAAAGTTATACCCATAGTCGTATTGGTGTAGGTATCAAAATCTCTTGTCAGTCCTCTACTTGTTCGAACCACGCCTCTTCCATAACGTGTTGGTAAATTCACATTCGAATTTCCATCTGGTTCTTGCCATCTGTGACCGTCAACCAGATCATCTCTTGTAAACATCATTCTCACTTGGAAATCGAAATTCATCACTCTGTTAAGGCGGACTGTAAAACCAGCACCACCTCCAAAAACAGGCCTGAAACTATAATTATTTATGAAACTACCATTCTTAGAATCCGGATGCCCTTCGGCAAGTGTTTCATAAACCCCATTTCTCATTGCATCCAACTCCTGTAAAACTTCTCCCTTAGTCGCTCCATCAGCGATAGATGTGATACTACCATAGTCGTAGGGATCACCATTAGCATCTAAATGATCATACCAAGTTTGATAGATAAAACCACCTCCCGTGATAAAGGTATTAAAAACAAACTTTGAACGTTCCTTATGAAAACGGACATTACCAAATGATACAACGGCGTCCATCGTCAAATCATGCGCCACGGTATGTGAGTTGTGGTAAACTAAATTTTGACTTCCGTTAGGATTATTGTTAATATAATTAGCCAAATTATAATCAGTTCCCCTAATCAAATCTTCCGTTAATTCAGACTGCTGCCAATCTTGATTCCACATCTCCATAAAGTCATAGTTAAGACGCATGGAAAACATGTATGAAAAAGGCTTGATAACTGTTGCCCCAAATGTATAGCCTGGAATGCTATGCTTACTACCCTTGAAGAATGTTTGATTGACATCACCATTAACTTGGGATATACCACCCCTAATTCCTATTTGCCATGCATTCTTAGGTTTAGCAGGAAAGTAATAATCATCATTCATATAAGCATCTTGCTGCTTTTTCTTTTTCTTTTTATCGTTAAACTTTTGCTCTACATTGTACATTGGCATCGAAGGCGCAGATATTGACCGTCGATTTTCGAGTGAGTATGTGCCATCTTCCGGTTCGCCAATAAAAACAGATGCATCATCTTTTTTATCGCTTACCTTTTCATCTGAAGCCTCTTGATTGTCAGCACTCTCACTTTTTTTCTTAGTCTTTTTTTCATTGACTTC
>JADHRO010000066.1 GCA_016777395.1 Chitinophagales bacterium
CAAGCAGTTCTATTTCATCATAGGCATTCTCCAATGATGAAGTAGTTAGCTCGGGTAAGCTATATTTTTTTCGCTGCTGTTTGAATAATACGGGCTGACAATAATTGATTGGCGAGCTATCGAGAATCACATGGGCTTCCCATAATAAGGTGCGTACGGTTTTTCCAGTAAAATCAAAAGCACCTGCGCGGAGTAATATGCTTAGTTGTTCTATGCTGATAGGTACTCGGTTGGAAAAGTCTTCTAAGCGCTTAAAATCTCCATCACTATTTCGGCTCTCTATAATTTTTTTGATAGTTGAAACTTCTAAACTTCTAAGCCAAGAAAACCCTAAGTGTATGTCTTTTCCTTTTATAATCGTCTCTCCACAGCTAATATTAATATGTGGTTTATGTATTTTAGCACCCAGCATTCTAGCTTCATGAATATACAGTTCGCTATTATAAAATCCTCCGCCATTATTCAAAATAGCTACCATGTATTCTAGTGGATAATAAGCTTTTAAGTAGATAGTTTGATAACTTTCAATAGCATAAGAAGCCGAGTGCCCTTTGGCAAAAGCATAGCCTGCAAAACTCTCTATTTGTCTCCACACTTCTTCTGTTAGGCCTTCCTTGTAACCCTTCTCTTTACAGTTGTTAAAAAAGATATTTTTTGCTTTTTGAAATTCTTCTCTAGAGCGATATTTCCCACTCATTCCTCTTCGCAACACATCCGCTTCGCCAAGTGTCAGTCCAGCAAAAAGATGTGCTACTTTTATCACATCTTCTTGATAGACCATGATGCCATAAGTTTCAGGCATTATTTCTTGCATTTTTTGGTTGGGGATACTGGCTTTTTCATCCTTCCGATGGCGAAGGATATATTCTCTCATCATTCCACTTTTAGCTACGCCGGGTCTTATGATTGAACTCGCTGCTACCAAGCCTAAATAATTATCTACTTCTAGTTTTTTTAACAACATCCGCATAGCGGGTGATTCTACGTAGAAGCAACCAATGCATTTCGCTTGCTTGATGAGGTTGTTAATTTTTGGATCGCTTTTAAAAGGTGCAACATGATGAATATCGACTTCTTTTGCATCTGGATGATTGTACTTGATGATGGATAGCGCTTCTTTGATTTTTGCCAAACCTCTCTGGGCTAGAATATCAAATTTATACAAGCCGACATCCTCGGCTACTACCATGTCAAATTGCGTAGTAGCAAATCCCTTGGGAGGGAAAAAAGTAGCTGTAAAGTAATGAATGGGCTTTTCTGAAATCAAGATGCCTCCCGCATGAATGCTGAGGTGGTTGGGCATTCCTTGCAGTCTTTGCGCATAATGGACTACAAATTTTTGTAATTTATCTAGTCCTTTTGGTGGACGTTTACCCACGGCAAGTTGATCAATTTCATGTTTAGGTAAGCCAAACACTTTACCCAATTCTCTTATTGCTGCTCTATATTGAAAAGTGCTATATGTGGCAAGTAATGCTGTGTGCTTAAATCGGCTGAAAATATATCGGGTGACATCTGCTCTATCTCGCCAAGAAAAATCGATATCAAAATCTGGCGGACTTGTTCGGTATAGGTTAATGAATCGCTCAAAATAGAGGTCTAATTCTATCGGATCTACATCGGTTATTTTTAATAAATAAGCAATGATACTATTGGCGCCGCTTCCTCTACCGACATAGTAATAGTCTTTTTCTTGTGCGTAATTGACAATATCCCAATTAATCAAAAAATAGGAAACAAAATTCATTTGCTCGATGATAGCAAGTTCTTTATCCAAGCGTTGTAAGATTTGTGGAGTAATATTTCTTCCATACCTATAGGTGAGTCCTTGTTTACACAAGCGATGAATAAGCTTGATGTCTTCTTCCTTGTCTCCCGTATAGCTTTGCTGATTTTGGGGTTTTCTTTCCGCCGAAAAATCAAAATGGATGCTGCATTGAGCTAAAAGTTGTCTAGTGTTTTTTAAAATTGCAGGATAGTTCTTGAAATAGTCGAGCAAATACTTCTTTGGATACATCACTTCATTAAGGGTGCCTTGTTCATTAATCGCTAATTTGCTAAGGAGGGTGTTGTTTTCAATAGATCGCAATAATCGATGGATATTAAAGTCGTATTTATCTCTAAAACTTACCGCTTGCAAAACTATCATCCGGTGTTGTAAATGTTTAATATTCGAAAAGGGGAGTTGCCTTAATTCTTGGGCTTGTATCCCAATAAATTCATTATCCTTTAAGGTATAATCAGGGTGAAGTTGCAAAGCCTTTTGATAAGGGTAAATAATAAAAGTATGTTCGAGTGGGGGGGCGGTGGACTTAAATGATTGCGATTGATGTAAGTGCTCGGAGAGGTGTTTGTTAAGTGCTACAAAGCCCTCATTGTTTTTGGCAATACCGATATACTGTTGGTCTATACCATTTCTAAAATCTATACCTACGATAGGTCGCACATCGTACTTTGGGGCTATTCTAATAAAATTTAGGCAGGCTGATGTGTTATTGATATCGGTCAAGACCAATTGTTGTATTCCTTCTTCTTGGGCGATTTCTAACAATGTTTTTGCTGAAAATGTACCATAACGAAGGCTGAAATATGTATGGCAATTGATATACATACTATGCGATTCTGTGCGCAGGCACAATAGGCGGTTCACCGTTAAAAGGGTTCGTGAATTTGGCGATATTTTTTTGCCCCATGAATGCCGCTCTAGTTAGTTTTCTTTCCCCATATTTTTCTCGTAAAAAGTCCATGGCTTGGTAGAGTTGTATGCGCTTTTCGGTGTCTTCAAATAAATTGATTTGATAATTACCTTCTACTAAATGACTCATCTTTACCCCAATTAGTCGAACTAACAATCGCCTGTTGTATAGGACGTCAAACAACTCGCTTGTTTTTGAAATTATAATATGGTCTGCTGAAGTGTACGGGATTTTAATTTGCTTGGTGTAGGTGTTGAAATCTGAGTATCGTATTTTCACAGTAATGCAAGAAGTTAATTTTTCACCCCTCCGTAATTGAAAAGCAAGGTTTTCTGCCATGGCTCCAATGAGTGTTCGGAGCCGCTGAACATCTATCGTATCTTTAGCAAAAGTTCGCTCAGTAGAGATAGATTTCCTTTCTTGATATTGAATGACAGGCCGATTATCTATAGCGTTTGCTTTCTTCCATAAAGCTGTTCCATTCTTGCCGAATGCTTTCTGTAAGACTTCTATTGGCATTTCTTGGAGGGTTATAATTTTTTTTAGTCCCAAGTTGCATAGCGACTGAAAAAACTTATCGCCTACCATAGGTATTTTTTTGATGGATAAAGGCGCGAGAAATATTTTTTCATTTCCTTTTTTTACTTTAATCTCATTATTGGGTTTAGCTTCTCCTGTGGCTATTTTTGATACTGTTTTATTCGTTGATAAACCAAAAGAAATAGGTAGTCCCGTTTCTTTAATAATGGTTTTTCTAATTTCAGAAGCATATTGAGCGCATCCAAAATAGTGATCCATCCCAGTTAGGTCTGCAAAAAACTCATCAATACTCGATTTCTCAAATACAGGAACTCGCTCCTTGACTATCGAAGACACCATTTTTGAGTACTTTGTATATATCCCTGCTTCTCCACGAATAACAATACCTTCTGGACAGAGTTGCCGAGCCATACGCATCGGCATACCCGAGTGGACGCCAAAAGTTCGGGCTTCATAACTGCAAGATGCAACAACTCCTCTATTGCTTGTACCCCCTAAGAGGATGGGTTTCCCATTTAATCGGCTATCCATTAGTCTTTCTACAGACACATAGAAAGTATCCAGATCCATATGTAGTATTGTTTTATTTTGTTGAGTCATTTTTTTTATCTATTTTTGAATTGTGGAAATAATCGACAATTTTTAAAGGAAAAAGCCGACAAATATATGCATTTATTTGCAACAAATCTTAAATTTTTACGAAGAAAATATAGCTGGTCACAACAAGTCTTGGCCGATAAGCTTAAGATGGGGCGATCTACCATTGCTGATTATGAACGCTCTAAATCTGAACCGAGTTTTACTTTACTAATACAGGTCGCGGAAGTCTGTCAGGTATCGGTTGATGATTTACTTACTAAAGATCTCTTGCACGAAAGTTATCAAATCATTAAGAACAGGAATATGAAGGTCTTGGTTGTCTCAGTCGACAAAGACGACAATGAGGGTGTTGAGCTAGTGAGTAAAAAAGCAGGTGCAGGATACTTGATAGGCTATTCTGATCCAGAATTTATCGCAGAATTACCTAAGATTCAGGTCCCTAAATTACCCAAAAAGACACTTCGTGGATTTGAGATTACCGGATTTTCTATGTTGCCTATTGAGCCAGGGTCTATTATCATTGCTTCCTATCTAGAGGATTATGAGCATATAGATAAAAAACGGCCACACATCATTGTGACAAAAAATGAAGGGATTGTATTTAAGTATATTCAAGATAAAGGTGTGGATATACAGGCAATTTCGAGTAACTCTGAATATTCCGCATACTCGATTCCTAAAAGCGAAATTTTAGAACTTTGGCAGTACGAGGCTTACTTTTCTTTTGTTTATCCGGAGCTAAACACTATCGGCCGATTAGAAAAGAAGATGGATGTTTTATTGGAAAAACTTTCAGTAGACTAGATTCCTCTCGGATATTTCACCTAGAGTAAACGTTCAGCATCGATCATAGTAATCCAGCACTTCATTTTTTTTTGAATGACTTTAAAATGATGCTTGTCTTCCTCTGTAACAAAAGTAATCGCTTCCCCGGAGTTCGCTGCTCGTCCAGTTCGCCCTATTCTATGGATAAAGTCTTTAGGTGATCGAGGTAATTCAGAATTAATTACATGAGGTAAAAAATTGATATCTATGCCCCTTGACAGTAAATCTGTCGACACTAATACATTCAAATTTCCCGCTTCTTTTTATCGGAGCTATTTGGCGTTTTCTATATAAAATGATCATTTATGTAAAAGAGGGAATCAATGCTGTATATTGTGCAGTAAAGCAAAACACTAAAAAATAGCTTTTAAAGCTTAGCCAGGTGAAAAACAAAATTACGCATGCAAAACCTTGAGGTCATTCATGAAAACAATGATTATTTGGTCGTCAATAAAAGGGCAGGACTCATCAGTGAGCAAAGTGCTTATGAGGCTGTTACGGTGCAGGACCAAGTATTTAATCACCTTCTAAAAAGTAAGCCAAAGCCTTTTGTTGGAGTCATTCATCGCCTAGATCGAGTGACAAGTGGTGTTTTAATTTTTGCCAAGAAGAAAAGTGTTTTGGTGGCCTTCAATCAATTGTTTGCCAGTCGGAAAGTTCAAAAAACCTATTTGGCTATTGTCAAAAACAAGCCACCCAAGAACAAGGACACCTTAGTTAACTTTTTATTCAAAAATAAGCGCGAAAAAAGAGCAGATATCGTCTCAGGAAAATCAAAAAATGGCCAGGAATGTAGCTTATCTTATAGGCTTATTGGTGAAAATGCTTCGAATTATTTACTTGAAGTAAAACCAAAAACAGGTAGATTTCATCAAATAAGGGCTCAATTGGCTCATATAGGGCTTCCAATTGTAGGGGATGAAAAATATGGTTCTGACCAAACATACTTCCCGCTATCTATTGGTCTACATGCCTGGAAATTAAGCTATAATGAGGATAATCACCCCAAAATAGTCACCTACAAATCGCCACTTCCAAAAAATTATTTTTGGAAATTTGAGGTAATTTAATTGTTTTTAAAGCCATCTGTTGCAAAGTCTTACTAGGAAATTGTATCTTTACAGTTCACCCAATATAATAATCATGAGTAACGGTACAGTAAAATTTTTCAATAATGCGAAAGGATTCGGATTCATCACTCCAGACGAAGGAGGAAAAGATGTTTTTGTTCACCAAAGCGCATTAACCTGCGACATAACTGAAGGAGATAAAGTAAGTTTTGACGTTGAGGAGAGTGAAAAAGGACTTAATGCAGTAAATGTTGAAATAGTTTAATTAGCTATTTTATAAAATATTTATATGAAAAAGCCTGTCAAAATTGACAGGCTTTTTTGATTTTAGTACAATCGGGTGTAGGCCAAAAAAACAGAAGATTACCCAACGATGAAATAGATAGATAAGAGTTGTTTTAACTCGGCATTCTAATCGGTGAAAACTTATCAGGAGTATTTGGTATACATTGGTCCATTTCACTTCAATGTGATAAAGCTTAATTACTCCATTTCCATTACTTTAAAGTAGATATGATGTCCTTCTGTGGACTTCAATAAAAAACTAGAATAGGATTGAACAATCATTCTTCTATGCCGTTGGATAATTATTACTTGGTTTTAAGTAATTTAGTGCTTCAAAATATACAGTATGCTCAAGATGAAGAAGATTATAAGTTTGCTTATTATTTTTAGTTGTTTAATTAGTTCAAGTTTTGCTCAAAACAAGAAAGAAGCGGCAAAAGAGAAAAAAGATGATGGCAGTGCATTGTTCGCTGGTTTAAAATTTAGAAGTATCGGACCTGCATTAATGTCCGGTCGAATTTCGGATATCCTTATTCACCCTGATAACGAAAACCTGTGGTATGTAACAGCAGGATCTGGCGGAGTTTGGAAAACAGAAAATGCAGGAACTACTTGGAAATCCTTGTTTGATGGACAAAAATCCTACTCTATAGGCTGCGTAGCCCTAGACCCTCAAAATCCTGAAATAGTGTGGGTAGGAACAGGTGAAAATGTAGGTGGAAGACACCTTAGTTTCGGAGATGGAATATATAAAAGTGAAGATGGTGGAAGTTCATGGGAAAATATGGGCCTCGAAAAATCAGAGCACTTGTCAAAAATTGTCATTCACCCAACAAACGCCAATATTATATGGGTCGCTTCTCAAGGACCACTTTGGAGCGAAGGTGGTGAGCGAGGAGTGTATAAATCAACCGATGGAGGGGAAAATTGGAATCGCACATTGGGCGACGATGCCTGGATAGGTGCTACAGATCTTCTTATCGATCCAAGAGATCCAAATTTGCTATATGCAGCTACTTGGCAACGTCAACGAACAGTTGCTGGCTATATGGGTGGTGGTCCAGGTACGGCTATTTACAAGTCTATGGACGGAGGTGAAACATGGGAAAAATTATCCAATGGTTTACCCACAAGTAATATGGGCAAAATTGGCTTAGTACTCTCTCCTCAAAAACCAGATGTGGTCTATGCAGCTATTGAATTGGATAGAAGAACCGGTGGTGTGTTTAAAAGTGAAAATCAAGGAGCATCTTGGAAAAAAATGAGTGATGCCGTTTCCGGAGGGACAGGGCCTCATTACTACCAAGAACTATTTGCCTCGCCGCATCATTTTGATGAGATCTACTTAGCGGATAATTATATGCAGGTATCTTTTGACGGTGGTAAAACCTTTGAAAGAATGAATGAGGAAGAAAAGCACGTGGATAATCATGCGGTTGCATTCAAGCCGAATGACCCCAATTACATTTTAGTAGGTTGTGATGGAGGGTTGTATGAGAGTTTTGATAAAACGAAAAACTGGAAATTTATCGATAATTTACCGCTCACACAATTTTACAAAATCGCCGTAGATGATGCGAAACCTTTTTATAATGTGTACGGGGGAACTCAGGATAACAATACGCAGGGAGCGCCATCCAGAACAGATAATATACATGGCATAACCAATGCCGATTGGTTTGTCGTATTAGGAGGTGACGGTCACCAACCCGCCACTGAACCCGGAAATCCAAACATTGTATACGCGCAATGGCAGCAGGGCAATCTGACTCGCCACGATCGACAGAGTGGGGAAAACGTTTATATCAAACCTCAACCCGAATTAGGCGAAAAGACGGAGCGTTACAATTGGGATGCGCCTGTTTTAGTAAGCCCGCATAATCCAACAACTATTTATCATGCTTCGCAGCGAGTATGGAAATCAGTGGATAGGGGAGACTCTTGGCAAACAATTTCTGGGGATTTAACAAAAAATATAGAACGAATCCAAACCCCATTTTATGGAAGTAAACAAAAATGGGACAACCCTTGGGATATTTATGCGATGTCAAGTTATAGTACAATTACCTCCCTATCGGAATCTTCTAAGCAGGAAGGTTTGATTTATATAGGAACGGATGATGGTCTTATTCAAGTCACGGAAGATGGCGGAGCAAACTGGCGAAAAGTGGATTTTTCAAAAATTGCCGGACTACCGAATACTGCTTTTGTCAATGATATCAAAGCTGATTTGTTTGATGAAAATATAGTTTATGCCGTTTTTGACAATCATAAATACGGAGATTACAATCCATACTTGTTTAAGAGTACAGACAAAGGGAAGAATTGGTTGAACATAGCAAACAACTTGCCTGAACGAACCTTATTATGGCGCATTGTACAAGATCCTGAACAAAGTGATCTAATGTTTTTAGGAACGGAGTTTGGCGTTTACTTTACACTTGATGGCGCTAAAAAATGGACCAAACTTTCGGCAGGATTGCCCAATATTGCGGTACGTGATTTGTGCATTCAACAACGAGAAAATGACTTAGTTGTCGGCACCTTTGGACGGGGTATTTACATCTTAGACGATTACTCTTCACTACGAAGCTTTGACCTGAACAATAATGACCAGGAGGCACAGTTGTTTGAGCCAAGAGATGGTTTGTGGTATATCGAACGCAGAATATTAGGCGGAAGGAAAAAAGGTGCGCAAGGAGATAACTACTTTACAGCTGACAATCCAGCGTATGGTGTTGAGTTCACTTATTACCTGAAGGATAGTTTGCAATCAAAAGAAACCTTACGAACAGAAAGAGAAAATGAAATTGAGGAAAATGGAGGGATAGTAGCTGTGCCTGAATGGGATATTTTAGAAGCTGAAAACAAGGAAATTCGGCCGAGTATATGGTTGTTTGTTTATGATAATGAGGGTAAGATTATTCGAAAGCTTAAAGCCAAAAATAGTAAAGGATTTAGCCGGGTGACTTGGGATCTTATGACTGAATCTATTTATACCCTGTCGATCGAAGACTTAGAAAAAGAAAGAAAAGGCTATCGTGTAGGTCCGGGATCCTATTCAGCTCAACTTTTTAAGAAAGTGAATGGGAGTTTTATGGAGTTATCTGATCAAGTATCCTATGAAGTGAAATCGATTAATCATAATTCTTTGTCTGGCAGTAAGCCTGATGATGTAGTTAATCATTGGAAAAATATCATGGCTATTCGAGCAAAAACAAATGACTTAGTTGCCGACTTTAAGGAAGCGAACAATACCATTGATTTAATGTTATTTGCCTATGAAAAGGCTGTAAAGAGGGATGAGAATTTATTGAAAGAAATGCTTCAAGTTAAAGCACAAATGAATGTTTTAGAACTCAATCTCATGGGGAGCGAAATACGAGAAGAAGTAGGCGAAAAAAATGAATATCCAAGCATCTGGACCTACATTTGGGGGGCGAGTTCAAACGGCTCTACATATGGAGCTACAACTGCTCA
>JADHRO010000067.1 GCA_016777395.1 Chitinophagales bacterium
TACAATTTCTCTTGCGATTCAGACTTTGAGATTGATGGTGGAAGCGCAACTGCAGAGCTAACATTCTCTGCTTTAGAGTTTAACACAACTCACTTACCAGACTCTTGTAAAAATACAGCATCAGAAATTTGTGATGATCAAACAGGAAACGGCGTAAGTTTTAATGCAACTGATGTTACATCAAATACAGTTGGAGCAGATGCTTCACAATTCAGTTCTTGGACGTGTTATTTCCGTGAAAACTAAATTATAATCTATCCATTAAAACTCCATGAAAATTTCATGGAGTTTTTTAAAAAATTGAGTATTAAGTTATTGAAAAATTAAGGTAAATAAAATGAAAGGTATTAAATTTGTATTTGCTTTAGTATGTCTTTTATTAGTTCAATTTTCTGTTGCTAAAGAATCTGCAATTAGAGGAACAATAATAGATGATGAAAGTGCAGAGCCCTTGTTTGCAGCTACCGTAGGTGTTCCAGGAACCAATATTGGCGCGTCATCTGATTTCGATGGTAATTTTGAATTAAAAATTAAACCTGGAAGTTATACGCTATCATTTTCTTTTATTGGATATCAAACATTAGTAATTACTGATGTTATTGTTCAGACAAATGGAATAAAAAACCTAGGAACAATTCGTTTAAAATCCTCGGCAATTGCAGTTGATGCTGTAACCATTACCGCAGAAGCAATTAAAAACACTGAAACAGCTTTACTCACAATTAAGAAAAAATCGGTAAACGTTATTGATGGTATATCGTCTCAAAATTTCAAAAAAATTGGAGATGGAAATGCTGCGGCAGCTGTTGTTCGAATTCCTGGAGTATCTGTTCAAGGAGGCAAGTACGTGTACGTGCGTGGTTTAGGTGACAGATATACAAAAACAACATTTAATGGATTAGATATTCCCGGTTTAGATCCAGACAGAAACTCTTTACAAATGGATATTTTCCCAACTAACATTGTAGACAACATCATTGTATCTAAGTCATTTACAGCTGATTTGCCAGCAGACTTTACTGGAGGGGTAGTAGACATAAATATTAAATCATTTCCAGAAATAAAGACACTAAAATCATCTATGTCAATAAATTACAATAATAATATTGATTTAAATGACAATTTTTTAACTTATAAAGGAGGCGAAACAGATTACTTAGCATTTGATGATGGTAATAGAGACTTTCCACTTGCAAATACCACACTTGACTTACAAACCGTACAAGATCCAAGAATAAACCCTGAAACAATGCAAAACACATTGTTGTTTAATCCGCAGATGGCAACAGTAAGAGGCCAAGACTATTTTCATAAAAATAAATTCTTTAAACTTTACAATAGAGTAACTAATAATGCTAGAATGAGTTTTAATGGAATTAACTTTAGTTTATCTGGTGGAAATCAAATGACTATAAAGGATAAAACTTTAGGTTACAGTGGAGCAATTTCTTATAAAAATAAATTTTCACTTTATAAAGATCAGATTCAAAACTCTTTTGAAAAATCTTCAGATCCTATGAACTATGATTTATTTGCTTCAAAAACACAAAAAGGTGATGTCGGAAAAAATAGTGCTTTATTAAGCGCTACGGCAGGAGGGGCGCTGAAGTTCAACAATGCAAAATTTAAAGTTAATGTTTTGCATTTACAAAACGCTGAAAAAAAAGCAGGGTTATTCTTTCTGAACAATTATGAAAGTAATTTCAATACTGTCAAAAAAGAAAATTTAGATTTTAGCGAGCGCTCAATTAGTAATTTATTGTTATCAGGAACACATAGTTTAGATGAAGGGAAAACAAAAGTTGAATGGAAAATTTCACCAACCTATTCTAAAATCAGAGACAAAGATGTACGAGAGTCTGCATATGAGGTTGAATTCTATGATAACGATACATTGTATAATTTTTCTCCAAGTGGTGCTGGATATCCTTCCAGAATGTGGAGAAGTCTAAATGAATATAATATAGCTTCTCGTATTGACATAACTAAAGAGCATGAACTTTTTGGAAGAAAAGCCAAAATAAAATACGGCGCAGGCTACACATACAAACAAAGAGATTTTGATATTTTAAGATATATCATTTATCCTATCAATTATGGATTAATCAATTATACTGGAAATCCAAATGAATTATTAAGCGATCATTTATACGATTTTAATACTAATACAGGCTTTTATATTGGAGGAGAGTACCAAGCAAGTAATAAATATGAAGGAATTCAAACTAATTTTTCGACCTACATTTCTGAAGAGATTGATATTAACGACCAATTAAAAGGAATTTTCGGACTTAGGTTAGAGAATTACAATCAATATTATACTGGTGTAAATCAAGATGGCTCACGAGTTTATAATAATGAATTAGTTTTATCTGACTATACTAATATTTCTGGGTCAGATACACTTTCTTATGGTTTGTACCCTTCTGCCAGTATAATATACAACATTGATAAAAAATCAAACTTGAGAGGCGCTATATTTAGAACTACTGCCAGGCCATCGTTTAAAGAAAAATCCAATGCACAAATCTTAGATGTACTTTCTGGGGTTACGTTTAATGGAAATATTGACCTTGTCTCAACAATAGTTTATAATTATGATCTTCGTTACGAAACATATTTTGAAGGAAATCAAACTATTGCAATAAGTGGTTTTGTGAAAGATTTAATCAATCCTATTGAAATTGTGGCCTATTCTGCAGATGAAGATAATATTCAACCTGTAAATTCTGGAAATGCTAGATTAATAGGTGTTGAGCTTGAAGCAAGAAAAAATTTAGACGAATTTTTTAGTGGCTTGTCAGTTAATGTAAATGTATCATCTATAAAATCAGAAGTTACAATTGTAGGCGATGAGTATGAGTCAAGAATAAATAATCTAAGAGATGGCGAAAGCTTTGACGATAAAAGAGAAATGCAAGGTCAAGCTCCTTATTTGGTAAATCTTGGATTTTCTTATAAGAGCAAAACAAAAGGTATAGATATAGGTTTATTCTATAATGTACAAGGGCCTACACTTTCGATTGTCGGCATTAATAATAGGCCTGATGTATATACCGCTCCGTTTAATAGTTTGAACTTAAATGTATTGTACGATATTAATAAACGATCTAAGTTAGCATTTAGCATTAAAAACATACTAGATGAAGAGCGACAAATGTTAACACAATCCTTTGGGGCAGAAGATCAAGTTTACAGTTCATATTCCCCAGGTAAATCATTTAGTTTTAAGTGGTCTTATAATATTTTTTAAAAAAGTTCGAAATAAGGACACTTAGGTCCACCATAAAGAAGCCCACTCATTTGAGTGGGCTTCTTTAATTGCCTCACACTATACTGCAGTTAAAATAATCAATCGTTAAGACATTTATAATATCCAGTTCAAGCCTAAAATGATCAATATAGAATAATACCAATGAGTGGCTCACTTTTTAATATATTTGAAAAACTAATTCATTAATAGAATGAAAATTGAACATTATTTTGAAAAGATTCTTTGGAATTTAAGATATGTAGTTATTTTATCAGTCATTTTGTCTGTACTAGCCTCTATTATCTTGTTTATCATTGGTAGTTGGGATATTATATATTCAATAATATATCAAAACCCCTTATTTAATGCCGACATTTCTAACAACAACGATTTGTTATTTAAAATAATCTCTTCTATTGACTTATTTTTAATCGGAATCGTATTACTGATTTTTGGATTTGGAGTTTATGAGCTTTTTATTAGTGAGATTGACTTTGCTAAAGGCAAGTTTTCTGACTCAACATTAAAAATAAAAAGTTTAGACCAACTCAAAAACAAGATTATTAAGGTTATTATAATTGTTTTAATTGTTAAATTCTTTGAGAAGATACTTAAACTAACACCTAGTTTCTCATCACCAGAAGACATTTTCATTTTTAGTCTTTCTATTCTGGCCATCTGTCTTGGCTACTTCCTGATTAATAGGAAATAAATTACTAAAAATAGTCATTTCTAATCTAGTTTTTTGCTTTATGAAATAGACAGAATTATTTCAAGAGCACAGCTTATAGAGTTAACTTTAACCTAACTCGACCACTTAGCCGAAATGGGTCTCATAAAAATCGAAATAAGAACGATTAGGGGCATAAAAAATCTTTGTACATAGTGCAGGGATTTTTCTATTTTTACTCACCACACAAAATTAAACTGATGAGTAAAGAACAAAATTATAATAGCGCACTCACTACTTTGGTGATTGTATTCTTTTTTTGGGGCTTTATTGCCGCTTCCAACGGGGTGTTTATTCCTTTTTGCAAAACCTATTTTTCCTTAGATCAATTTCAATCGCAACTGATTGATTTTGCCTTTTATGGAGCGTATTATTTTGGAGCCTTACTACTCTTCATATTTTCCAGTTTAGCGAGTACGGATATTATGAATAAATGGGGTTATAAAAATGGAATTATTTACGGCTTGCTTCTTTCGGCATTAGGCGCTGCGGCCATGATTTCTGTAGTTGGAGGCGCTGAAGCAGGCTCATCCGATTCCTTCCTGTATATTTTAGGAGCTTTGTTTGTGGTTGGGTTGGGCTTTTCCCTACAGCAAACAGCCGCCAATCCTTTTGCTATTGCTTTGGGAGAACCATCTAAGGGGGCTCACCGATTGAATTTAGCAGGAGGAGTAAATTCTTTCGGAACAGCAATTGGGCCGATTGTAGTGGCTTTATTGCTATTTGGATCGGCACCTAAATCGGGAGCGGAGCTAAACACAATGATTGCCAACGGAGACATAGCGCTATCTACCGTTCAGTATTTATACATGGCTGTAGGAGGATTGTTTTTATCGGCAGCAGCCTTGTTTTTCTTTTCTAAAAAGTTGCCACAAGCTACTAAAGAAACAGAATTTTTAAGTGCTCCAAAAGCAATCAAGGCCTTAGGAGTTATTACCCTTCTTTTAATGGTATGTTTCTATTTTGTTTTTGCACAATACAAAGGGCTGGGAGAAGGAGAATCTTTATCATCATCATCAGACGCCTTAATTTTAAATCTTTCCTTATTAGGTCTGGGGGTAGTTTTGGGAGGATTGTATGTTTCCAATAAGTTGGCTCAAAAAAATCAAGAAGGATGGGGCGCCATGAAGTATCCACAATTGGTGTTGGGTATGATAGCCATCTTTACCTATGTAGGCGTGGAGGTAACAATCCAATCTAATCTAGGAGAATTGCTTAAAACAGCTGCTTTTGGCGCAATGAATGATTCGCAAATCGCTCCGTTTATTTCTGTGTATTGGGGTGGATTGATGATTGGCCGATGGGCTGGCGCTATCACCGTGTTTAACCCTTCAGAAAAATGGAAAACTTGGCTCTACATCTTGGTTCCATATTTGGCTTTTGGGGTAGTACTATTTGTTAATTATGCTTCCGGATACTCCATCAAAGAGTTATTGCTTTTTGGTTTGTGCGTAGCGGTACAGATAGGTGGATTTTTTATTGGAAAAGACAAGCCATCGTTAACATTAAAAGTGTTTGGCTTGCTAGGAGGGTTGGCAATGTTGCTGGGTTTATTTACCACCGGTAAAGTAGCTTTATTCGCCTTTCTTAGCGGAGGGTTGTTTTGTTCCATCATGTGGCCATGCATCTTTGCGCTAAGCATAAAAGGACTGGGAAAATATACATCACAGGGATCGGCCTTTTTAATTATGATGATTTTAGGAGGGGCGATTATCCCACCGATTCAAGGGAAATTGGCTGACATTATTGGCATCCATAATTCCTATTGGGTAGCAGTGCTGTGTTTTGTGTATCTTGCTTTCTTTGCCACAAGAGTTAAACAAGTACTGGTTCAGCAAGGGCTATCAGAATAATGCCGAAAAAGAAGATAAAAGTATTTTTAGGGGGGTATATCAACTCCATTAATGCGCAAAATTTGAATTGCCGCGCATTGGCGCAGCATTTAGACAAATCAAACTTTCAGGTGCTTACTTTATCGCTTTATTCAGGCTCATTGCCCTCCATTACGGGCGCGCGCACTTTTCGTTGTTTTTGGCCTCATAAACTGTCTGCTTACATGGGTTATCTTTGGGGTATATGGAATGCCGATGTGGTGTATTTGCCTAAACAAGAGCTAGTTTTTTGGAATCAGTGTCTAATTAAGTTATTTGGTAAAGTGAGCTTCACTACCCTTGAAGGAGTTATAGACGGAACAAACTTAGACAAGGCGCTGAGTTTTTATCATTCTACAGAAAGAATGAGGAGTACTTTAGAACATTTCACTAGAGTGTTTTCGATAACAGCCTTTATGCGAAAAAAAAATTGGGAACTACATCGATTTACAACACAGGAAAAAATACTTTGTTTAGGGGTTGATATAAGTGTATTTACCTCATCGGCTAAAAAAAAGCTAAGCGAGATTGTGTTGATTGGAAATAATTTAAAACATAAAGGCTGGGAGGATTATATGGCGTTAGCATACAATTTTCCAGAGCTACAATTTCATGTGGTTGGTACAGGAAATGGATTTTTGATTCCTGAAGAAGAGGTCAGAAAAAAGAATTTGGAAAACGTAAGTTGTCATGGCCTTTTAAATCATCATTCACTAAATGAATTACTGCAACAAATACAGCTTCTTGTTTTCCCTTCTCGATCGGAAGGTTTTCCAAAGGTTACCCTAGAAGCAGCTTGTGCAGGAGTGCCATCTTTGGTCTATTCTGACTATGGGGCTGAGGAGTGGATAACACATAACAAAAACGGATTTGTTGTTGACACTTTGGACGAAATGAAGGAGACAATCTCTAGACTACAAAAAGAGCAAGAGAAACTAAGCGCAGTGTCGAAATCGGCTGTAGAGCTTGGAAAATCGTTTGATTGGAGTAAAAAGGTAAAAGACTGGGAGCAAGTGATAGAGCAATTAGCAAAGGCGTAGAATAGGGGTATGAGCCAAAAACCAAATATACTAACCATTATTCCTGCGCGGGGAGGCTCTAAACGACTTCCGGGCAAGAACATCAAGGAATTAAATGGGAAGCCATTAATGGCTTATAGTATTGAGTATGCCCAAAAGCATATTAAAGGAGATTTGGTGGTTTCTACAGATGATGAGAAAATAGCACAAATAGCTCAACAATACGGTGTGGAAGTATTGATTCGCCCAGCCCATTTAGCGCAGGATGACACATCAACAACAGATGTGTTAAGTCAGGTGTTGTTGAGCGCAGAAAAAGAATATGACTTTGTAGTGCTGTTGCAGCCAACCAATCCATTAAGACCAGAAAATCTTTTTCAAGAGGCATGGAGCCTTCTTCAAAAAGAGGGAGAGAGCTCTTTGCTTACAGTGAGTTTAAATCAACATAAATTAGGGAAAATAAAGGGCAACCATTTTCGGCCGCACACTTACCAATTTGGACAAAGAAGTCAGGATTTAGAGCCCCTGTATTACGAGAATGGATTGCTGTATATTGCTGCAGCGAGCTTGGCGAAATCGGGTGTTTTGATGGACGAAAACTCTATTGCTATGCCAATAGATCATCCATACGCTACGGTAGATATTGATGATGAAACGGACTGGCAATGGGCGGAATTTTTAATTCAAAAAGAACAATGAATCCATACATAGAAATAGCGGGGCGTAAAATAGGGGCAGACTACCCCCCTTTAGTTATTGCTGAAATAGGCATTAATCATGAGGGGAGTTTGGAGGTGGCTAAAGAAATGGTTGATGCCGCGAAACGCGCAGGTGTTGAGGTAGTAAAACACCAAACACACATTGTAGAAGATGAAATGAATAAAGCTGCCCAGAAAGTGATTCCCGGAAATGCTGATGTGTCTATTTATGAGATTATGAGGCGCTGCTCCCTTTCGGAGGAAGAGGAGCTAGAGCTTAAAAGCTATGTGGAAGCCAAGGGAATGATCTTTATCAGCACCCCTTTTTCTAGAGCGGCAGCTAACCGGTTACAAAAATGGGATGTGCCAGCCTATAAAATTGGTTCAGGAGAATGTAATAATTATCCCTTGCTAGAACACATAGCCTCATTTGGCAAACCGATTATTTTAAGCACCGGAATGAATACCATTGAAAGCATACAAAAAGCAGTGGTAGTATTTGAAAAACATCAAGTTCCCTATGCTTTGCTGCACACAACTAATCTTTACCCAACACCCAATCACTTAGTGCGATTAGGCGCGATGCAAGAGGTAGCTCAAGCATTTCCGAATACGGTCTATGGGCTATCGGACCACACCTTAACTAATCACGCTTGTTTGGGAGCGGTTGCATTAGGAGGCTCTGTTTTGGAAAGGCATTTTACGGATCACATGCAACGAAAGGGGCCAGACATTGTCTGTTCCATGGATGAGCAAGCTTGTAGAGAATTGATAGAAGGAAGCCGTATTATTTGGAAACAAAGTGGAGGGACGAAAGGCCCAGCAGAGGAAGAGCAGGTGACCATAGATTTTGCTTTTGCTACGGTTTGCTCCATTCAAGAAATTAAGAAAGGGGAAGAACTGACAATGGATAATATTTGGGTGAAAAGACCGGGAACAGGCGCTATTTTAGCGGAACATTTTCGAAGCATTTTGGGTAAAAAAGCTGTTCGAGATATTTTGAATGATGAGCAATTGGATTGGGAGGATTTCGAATGAAGAAACTGTTGTTTTTAACGGGTACTCGAGCGGATTTCGGAAAGATTAAATCGCTTATAGAAATAAGCCGAAATCACCCTGGTTTTGAAGTGCATATTTTTGCTACAGGGATGCATGTGCATGAGAAATATGGACTTACCGTAAAAGAAATAGAGAAAAGTGAATTTGATAATATCCATACTTATCAAAACTTTGATGGAGAGGAGGGTATGGATGAAATATTAGCCAACACCATACACGGGCTATCCGCCCAGATTAAAAAGATTAAGCCCGACATGATAGTGATTCATGGCGATAGAGTAGAGGCTTTGGCAGGAGCTATTGTAGGCTCATTAAACAACATTTTTGTTGCTCATATCGAGGGGGGAGAAGTTTCTGGGACCATAGATGAGTTGATTCGTCACTCGGTATCTAAGTTGAGCCATTTTCATTTAGTAGCGAACGAATTAGCGCAAAAACGCCTGCTGCAAATGGGAGAACGAGAAGAATCGGTTTTTGTGATAGGTTCTCCAGATGTGGATATTATGTTTTCTGATAAGTTGGAGCCATTAGAATTTGTTAAAAGTTATTACGAAATACCATTTAAAGAATTTGGAATATTGATGTTCCACCCTGTTACAACAGAGGTTGCTCAGATGGAAGAATATGCTCAAAATTTGGTGAGAGCAGTCATAGATTCGAAGAAAAACTATGTGGTGATAGCACCGAATAACGATTTGGGCTCGGAGGCTATTTTTGAAGCATATAAAATACTAGAAGGACAGCCGAATATTCGAATGTTTCCTTCGCTCAGATTCGAATACTTTTTAGTGCTACTCAAGCATTCTCAATTTTTACTTGGAAACTCTTCAACAGGAATTCGAGAAGCTCCTTATTA